>JBBAAO010000002.1:600000-799774 GCA_041658205.1 Bacteroidota bacterium | reverse complement strand
GTGCGCCGGTTTACAATGGATATTGCTACCCAATTCTCCCAGACTTGCATGTGTTAGGCACGCCGCCAGCGTTCGTCCTGAGCCAGGATCAAACTCTCCATTGTAATAAATTTCTTTATTTTCAACTGTGAGAATTTGTATAAATGAAACGTCTAGTTTTTGACTTGTTGAGCCGTACACACAAATTTTCAAAGAACAATTACCGTCGGTTTGTTTCCAAACGGGTTACAAATATAACATATTTTAATCCGTTTGTCAACCACCTATTAAAACTTTCTTCAATGTTTTTAAACATTGTGTCACATTGAAGAGTTTTTAATATAATACATGATTACTCATAAGTCAAGTTTTTACCACGTATGTGTATTAATTTTCCTTAAGAATCCTCTAACAAGAAAATCACCAACAGTTATTTGAGACAATTATATCCTATTCGTTGCACTAAAATACTCCTATCGATATATTAAATAAAATGCTGGGGCAATGAACTTTTTTCTGATCGCTTACAATATTACTGTCATTCCTCTCTTATGGATTGTCTTTCATTTGGGAGGATTCGTCAATAAAAAAATACGACGGGGGATCCGGGGAAGGAAAAATCTTTTTCCCGTTCTTCAAGCGAATATTGAAAAGCTGAAAGGATCGAAACGTTTTTGGTTTCACGCATCATCACTTGGCGAATTTGAACAAGCAAAACCGATTATTGCCGCCATCAAAAAAAATCATCCCAACGTCGATATCATTGCTACATTCTTCTCACCCTCGGGATTTGATAATTCAAAAAATTACAAAGCAGCAAATGTTATTTCCTATATTCCGTTCGATTCTTACCACAGCGTAAAGACCTTCATTAAAATTGTGCAGCCGGATGTTGCCATCATGGTGCGATATGACATCTGGCCAAACATGATCTATGCATTACGGAAGAACAATATCCCAATTGTCATTGCCAATGCAACGATGAAAGGAAATTCTCTTCGTACTCTTCCATTGTTTCTTCACTTTCATCGTTCTCTCTACAATTGCTTCACACATATTTTGACTGTTTCGGAAAATGATCAATTATCTTTTCAGAAGTTTGGAACAACTGTTCCACTGATCAAAGTAATCGGAGATACTCGCTTTGACCAGGTGATGATGAGAAGCGAAGATGCCCGTCAAAAACATTTGTTATCACCATCTATCACTGCTCATAAAAAGATATTTGTCGTGGGTCAAAACTGGTCCGAGGATGATGATGTTATCCTTCCTGTAATTCTGAAAATCCAACAAAATGAAAATGCATTGTTGACTATCATTGTGCCGCACGAACCGACGGTTGACTATCTGGAAGAATTGGAATCGAAACTGAGTGGGAATATTTCGCATATTAGATTTTCTGAACTTAATAACTTTGCCGGTGAAAAAGTGATTTTGATCGACAGCATTGGCATTTTAGTGGCGCTCTATCAATATGCCCATGTTGTCTACATCGGGGGAAGTTTCAAACAGGGCATTCATAATGTTCTTGAACCGTCGGTATTCGGCGTCCCGGTCATCTACGGTCCAAAACATACTAACTCGCAAGAAGCTGTTGAACTTGCTAAACAAGGAGCCGGCTTCGTCATTGAACAAGAAAAAGAGCTATATAGAACCTTAAGAACATTGTTGGATAATTCCGAAATTCGAACTCGCGCCGGAAATATTTCAGAAGCATTCGTCCGTAAAAACTGCGGCGCAACAGAACGTTTTCTGCATTACCTTGAACCGTATCTGAAATAAATGAACCTACAACTCGTCAACGTTGCTCTTCCCGTACCGCTCCCGCAACTATTCACGTATAGCGTTCCGAAACAATTTGAGACATTAGTCGCTCCAGGAATCGCTGTCATTGTCCCGTTCGGCAGAAAGGTGATGACGGGGATTATCATTGGACTCACTAAAGAGCGGCCGAATGTTACTATCAAACAAATTGTCGATATCATTGATCTTCATCCCATCATCACTTCAGCCGATCTTACACTTTCGGCATGGATAGCTGACTACTATAATACATCCCTTGGAGAAACAGTAAGACTATTTCTCCCCGCCGGATTCAGCCAAACAAGCAAACGTATCTTATCGCTGTCAGTACCTATTTCACATACGCAGGCGTTTCCTATCTCCCAGCGAAAGATTTTGAACGCGCTTGTCGATGGACCATTGTCGATTTTACAATTGAAAAAAAAAACAGGTATCCAAAACATCTATGCTGCGGTGAATGCACTGACATTAATCGGTGCGATCACCATGGAAGAGCAGGCTTCAAAACGGCCGGCAAAAAAGAAAGAATGGTATTTTCTCCGGATATCGAACGACGAAACAATTGAACTTCGAGGGAAAAAGCGGAAAGAGATTTGGCAAACTATTCTCTTATTGCCGAAGGAAGAGATTGCGGTAAAAAAATTTTTACAAATTCATTCGACTACATTAACAGCCATAAAATCATTGGCGCAGCAAAATCTTGTTTCCCTTTTTCAAAAAGACGTAGAACGAAAAACGGAGTTTGCGGCAGATGAACATATTTCGAAAAGTTTATTGATACAGCTGAATGAACGACAGAAGGAATTGGTTGGGACAATTTCTTCAGCAATCGACCGCAATATTCCGCACACATTTTTGCTGCACGGCATTACCGGCAGCGGAAAAACACAAGTATACATTGAAGCCATTCGGCATACCCTGTCGCAGAATAAAACGGCGATCGTTCTTATTCCCGAAATCTCTCTAACGCCTCAGACGGTGAAACGATTTCAAATCCATTTTGGAGATTTTGTCGTATGGATGCACAGTAAAATGTCCGACGGAGAGCGATATGATGCGTGGCGTTTGACAAAAGAAGGAAAATATAAAATAGTCATCGGACCGCGATCTGCGTTATTTGCTCCGTTGACAAATATTGGATTAGTAATAGTCGATGAGGAACATGAATCTTCCTACAAACAATTCGATGCCAGTCCACGATATCATGCACGCGACGTTGCTGTTATGCGCGCACTTCTATACAATGCTGTTGTGGTTTTAGGTTCTGCTACGCCTTCAATAGAGTCCTACACAAATGCATTGAATGAAAAATATACATTGCTCACGCTGCCAGATCGTGCCGACAATGCCGTGCTTCCTCCTGTAACGATTGTAAACATGGTGGACGAGCGAAAGCGTTTATTTGCCGAGGCAAAAATACAAGCAAAAGAAATTGGAAAGAAGGCATTTGAGAATCTATCCCGGAGTATTTCATCAACATTGGAATTAAAGATTCGCGATCGATTAGAAAAAAAAGAAGGGATCATACTTCTTCAAAACAGACGCGGTTTTGCGCCATTTATCGAATGCACTTCATGTGGTCATGTTGAACAATGCGATCGATGTAATGTAACAATGACGTATCATGCCACCAAAAAACATATGCGGTGCCATTATTGCGGAAAAGTGAAACCCACACCTACAGTTTGTTCCCAATGTGGTGGATTTGAATTTTCACTAAACGGATTCGGCACACAGCGTGTTGAACAAGAGATAACAGGTCTATTCCCTTCCGCTGTCATCACACGGATGGACATGGATACCACTTCCAGAAAAGGCTCCCACGAAAAAATATTACGGCAATTTGGTGAAGGAGGAGCAGATATATTACTCGGGACGCAAATGGTTGCCAAAGGACTTGATTTCCCTCGTGTGACGTTGGTTGGAGTCATTTCTGCTGATACCCAAATGATGCTCCCCGATTTTCGATCGGCAGAGAGAACGTTTCAGTTGTTGACACAGGTTGCCGGGCGCGCGGGCCGCAGTACTCTTGCCGGCGAAGTGATTATTCAAACATCGCAGCCGGGACATTATGCGCTGAAACATGTTCACGACCATGACTTTGTTGGATTTTACAACGAAGAAATTGAATATCGGAAGTCGATCAACTATCCGCCGTTCTCACGAATAGTCGTCATAGAATTTAAAGGGAAGAACGAGAAGAGTGTTGAACAAATGGCGATTGAATTTGGAAAACGATTGTTTGTTCTGCTTTTGAGAGAATCTATCTTGGGTCCTTCTCCTGCCGTGCTTTCAAAGATAAAAAATGAGTACCGTTGGCAGATTGTCATTAAAGCAGATAAAGAGCGGGATAAAAATGGAACACGCGCCCGGCATTCCGTGGCGCGTGTTGTAAACGATCTTCAACAGCAATCGACAAAAGTGAATGTAAAAATTATTGTGGATGTGGATCCGACGGGTATCCTCTAACGACGATTCACAATACAGTGTATGTTACCTTCCGATCAACGCTCCTCCGTAACTAAAGAGAACAGTCCACATCAACCAAACACCGACACCAACCAAGATTCCTTTTACAGAAGAAACCGACCATACTTTTGAAAAACCGATACCGATCACTACGTACTGCCAGAGTGTGAAGAGATTGATAGATGAAAGAAAGATATGCGTCTTATTCACTGGATCAACCTCCCCGACCAACATGGCAAGATTTGCACCTGCATAGATCGAGCCCATCGAAACGACGAACACCATTCCGATCAACGAACTGACAGCAGCAATGTACATCGATAGTCCGTACACTTCACACACTTTCATATACGGTACAACGGATTTGAACGCGAACTTTCCAACAATCCAATACACAAGTGAGAATCCAAACAAGGATGCGAATACAAAGATTGCTATCCCAACAGAACCGAAGATCATCCATATGGGTGAACCTGGTTTCGGCATAAATCCAACAGCCCGATCCATTTCTTCCTGTGTCATCTTACCATCCGCTACTTGTTTCTGCATTTCCTTCAGCTGACTATCCTGCATCTGATCCTGAATAGGTGCCTGATTGAACACAACGAACATGTAGATGAGCATCATAATCAATGTAAACACAACCGGTAAACCCCAATTTGAGTTTTTCGGTTCCGTCGTGGAAATCTGTTGATAAATTTCAGACGGAGATGAAAGAATGCCGACAAATTTATCGCTGAATGACATTTCGTTTGACGGCTCAGGAGTTCTGATCTCTTCAGGCATATGATATTCCTTTCTTAAGGTGATTGAAATTCGCTGGTAGTTTAAACAATCAATAGTCCAGTATCAAACTCTTTTTTAAAGCACAAAAGGCGGATTGCTCCGCCCTGTGTGAAAATTCGATAGCATATCAAAAACTGGTCATTTTAGTTTTTTTGTGAGTTCCTCAAGATTCACGATATCATTCATTTCAACAGTTGTTCCGTCTATTGTCTTTCCATTACCATTCCATGTATCATGAGCTGAAAAGACAGAAAGGTCGCCGATGTCTACCACTCTTCCTTTCCACCATGTTCCATGAGAATCACGAATCTCTTCCATATTAATTGCAATATCGGCAACAAGCGGAGGACGTCCGTCAGAAAATGTGACGGTCACTTTTTCAATGATCAGGTCAAAAAGATTTTTGGTGTTCATTGGAATATTTTCGTACGGCAAGATTCCGGCCTTTTCATATGCTTTGGTTGCAATGGAATGAAATGTTGCCAGCAAACCGACACAATTCAGTTTTCGGATGAACATTTTTTCCGGATCGTTCTTCCACCCTCCGCTTTCGATCAAAATAACACTCGTTCCCCATTTTTGGATATTGTCTCCAAACGCACGCGGTTCAAACGTATCATCATATTTTGCGAGATTATTCGGAACAAATTGTTGAAGCACGAGTGTTAATGCTGATGCCACTTTTTTTGCACGTGTCCGAACGGCGTTGTCCTCTTTTTCCACATTGTATGCAGGCGCCAGAAGCGAAATGACAGCGACAGTCCCTTTGTCACCGACGGAATATCTCGGATCTTGATCGTGCAGATTAAATCCGATTTCGGGATTGTATTTATCCCGCGTCTCTTTTAAAATTTTTGCTTCGGGAGTCTGCAATCGAAGCGCATCCCGATTCATGTCAATTCCCTGTGATGTTCGCCGTTGAAATCGTTCGGCACCATCCGGATTGAGCATTGGAATAATCAGCAAGGTTGTTTCTGAAAGGATTTTCTTTACTTCTGCAGAATTTCTATTCAACGAGATATAGTTTAACAGATCAAGCAGTCCCATCGTCGCTGTCGGTTCATCACCATGCATCTGCGACCACATAAATACTTTTGTTTTTCCTGTACCAAGAGTCAACAAGTTGATCGAACGATGTTCCGCAGAACTTCCGATCTGCTCCATTGTCATTAAACCACCGAGCGATTTTGTTAAGGAGTCAAGATGCGTCATCAACTCCGCATGGTTAAATCGGCGCGAAGCGACAGGAGTAAATGCATACTTTTCGTACGAATCGAATAACGATTTTGAGAATTGTGATTCTGCAAGATGTGTAGTCATAACAAAAACCGAAAGGACAATAAATATTTTCATAGAATTCTGTACAAATAAAAACCGTCCTGCCCGGGTGAACAGGACGGTTTATTGTACCAAAAAATTACTTCAATAACAGCATCCGTTTTGTGTCGGTAAACGAACGGCCGTCGCTCAATTGAGCGGTCACTCGGTAGAGATACATTCCGCTCGATACCGATTTTCCGAAAGTATTTGCAGCATTCCAAACAATTGCATTATATCCTTGTTGTGCTTCGCCGCTATATAATTCGTTAACAATATTTCCAAGCACATCATACACCGTCACGGTTACTTTTGCATTCTCCGGAAGCGAATAACTTATTGTTGTGGAAGGATTAAAAGGATTCGGATAGTTCTGATTGAGCATAAACTCCGTCGGCACACCTTGAGTTTTCACTGATACTAAATTTTGCACCGTCACCGTATCATATCCTTTTGTAATTCGTGTAACAACAGTACCTGCGCGAGGCGGAGACACCATAAAGATCTCTTCATTTGCATTTTCGAACCAGATAATATTTCCTGCCCAGTCTAATGCAATATCAGCATTGGCATTATTATTTCCGCCGAGACTCCCCACGACATCACCTGATTTGAAGATTCTTTTTGCTTCAGGAAAACCGCCGTCAACATTGATAATCTGATGAATTCCCAGATTCATCGTGTCTGATCCGTTCGCTCCTCGAATGCTGTAATACATTGTATCATCAGATGCAGAAATTTTATCAGGTCCGCGTTGCAGCGCAAAACAGACAGGTAATCCTGTCGTGTGAGAAATTGAAAACAGCGCATCGGCACGTTTTTTTGGTAGCGTTCCTGAAATATCATACCGCTCGATATATCCAGGCGCAACACCTGCTGCTCCCGTCCTTAAGGTAACAAACATTGCACCTCCATCGTCAAGTATCACATCACGAACATACGCGCCAAATGATCCCACAAGTTGAAGTGCCGTGGCCAATGTATCGCTTGTTCCGATATCCGCTCTCCAAACAACTGTATCCGCAGCAATATAGAGTTTTAAGTTTGAACCTTCGCCGGTAGTATATATGCCTCGCGGGAAAGTAATATTTCTGATAATGATTTTGGGAACAGCGGAATCATGATCCATTCGTGTGACAAAATTTCCACCGTTGCTTGCTTGATATATTCGTCCTTTACTATCGATAGCAGAAGTCCATGGTGCAGTACCTCCCCAATCAAATGTTCCACCGTTCGCAGTCCCCAATGTTTGTTTTAATAGAGGATGTCCTGTATCGGAACCTGCAAATGATCCGTCGGGATTATATCGAAGGGTTCCAAGTTTATATCCTTCATCGTTTGCGGGATCAGAATTGCTTGCATACCAATACCCAAATCCGCGCGTATCCATATTGTTATTGATATCGACACCGCGCGTGTAAATTCCACGAGCGATTGCCGTCGGAGGAACGTTGGCAGTTTGTTGAAAATAAAATGCGGTATATTTATCGGCGGATCGTGGTTTTTGAGTGGCCTGTAATTTTACATAATATTTTTGTCCTGCTACTGCGCCATTTCCATCCCAGGTGATGGAATTTAGTCCGCGCGCTTGAGGCGATGATACTACGGAGGCTGTTACCACATTCGTCGCAGCGTTATATACTTTCAATTCTACAGATGTTGCTGTATCATTTAAGATATATGATACCTTCATCCCGGTACCATCAGTAAATTTTCCGTCGAATGCGCTCCCATTAGGATTGGTGATGGTAATACGAGATGCAAATACATCTGCATAGACTATACCGGATACAACCATCAAAATTACTGCAACAATTGTAACGATTTTTTTCATGCTGACTCCTTTTATTGATATGATATGGAATTAGAAAGTATTCGATGCAGGTAAACAGCATATCGGAGAATATAGTCTGTTTGTTAAAGAATCGCAATATTTTTGAAAAAAAAGATACGCTTGGGATTTTGGGCATATTTTCGTATTTTTATGAACATTTTTGAATCCCGAACTTTCGGGATTTTTTTTCACCACCAGAACAAGTAAGGAGTTTTTTTCAGTGGAAGTAACTATTAACAACGTGAATGATTGTGTTCGGGAAATGACTGTAACAATGTCCCAGATAGAGTTAACGCCTCATTTTGAGACTGCCTATAAAGAAGCTGCGCCGGCACTAGAGATTAAGGGATTCCGCAAAGGAAAAGTTCCAATGCATATGATTAAAAAAATGTTCGGACCGAGCATTGAATATCAAAAAGTTGAAGAAATTACGAACGATGTTTTCAAAACGGAAGTAGAAGCACGCAATTTGAATCCGATTGGTACGCCCCAGATCAACAAAATTGATTTCAAACCCGGAACACCCTTAACGTTTGCCGTTACGTTTGAAGTTCGACCGGAATTTGAATTGAAAGATTACAAAACGATTGCGCTCGAAAAATATATTCATAAGGCAACTGAGACCGAAGTTGAAAGCGAAATTGAACGTTTACAGCAAATCAATTCCACAACGGAAGAAGCACAAAAAGTCATCGATGAACATTTTATTGTAACCGTTGATATGCTGGATATGGATGAACATGGGCATTCGCGCGAAGGAATGAAGATCTACCTTAAAGAGAAATCGACAGAGAAAGAGATTAAAGAAGCGTTAGCAGGAGTTTCCGTTGGCGATGTGAAAGAAGTGAAGTTCTCACATCAGCATGGCGAACATTCACACGATGTTCATCTTAAACTGACGGTGAAGAAAATTGAAAAAGTAATCCTTCCCACAATGGATGATGCTCTGGCTCAAAAAGTGAGCAATGGAAAGTTCCAAACGGCGGAAGAGATGAAACAGAACATTAAAAAGGACTTGGAAGAATTCTGGAAAGAACGAAGCGATCGTCGATTCGAGAACGATTTGCTCTCCGAGATCGTCAAACAATATGAGTTCACTGTTCCGGAAGCTCTTGTTCAGAACGTCACCGACACGTTCATTGAAGATGCAAAAAACCAGCAGCCAAACAAACAATTGCCGAAGAATTTTAACGAAAAAACATATCGCGAACAGTCTCGTGAAACGGCACTTTGGCAATCTAAATGGCTGTTAATCAAGGAACAGTTCATTGCAAAAGAGAAAATTGAGATCTCCGACTCCGAAATTGAGAAGATTGCAGGTGAAGAGTCAGCAAAATTGAATATTGATAAAGAACGCCTTGTGAATTTCTACAAAAGTTCCGATAATGCGTTGGAGCGTTTGAAGTATAACCGTCTTCTTGATATTCTCAAACAAAATGTGAAGATTACGGAAGTTGAGACAGACGATTACAGTAAATTTGCGACACAATAAAAAGCAATTTTTTAGCGCTTCATACGTCTAATAGATTGTTCATATATCCGCAAATTTACTAACTCAGGGAGTTTTATGGTAACCACAAACAGCTTACAGACAAAACCGTACGAACTGTTCAATCAACTTGTTCCGATGGTTGTTGAACAGACGAGTCGCGGCGAACGCGCTTATGATATTTTCTCGCGTCTATTAAAAGAACGGATCGTCTTCATTGGGACTGCCATCGACGATTACGTTGCATCACTGGCGATAGCACAAATGCTTCATCTTGAAGCGGAAGATCCGGATAAAGATATTTCCGTGTATATCAATTCGCCCGGCGGTTCAGTGACGGCAGGTTTAGCAATCTACGATACCATGCAGATCATTCGTCCGCAAGTTGCAACGATCTGTGTTGGAATGGCAGCAAGCATGGGTGCAATTCTTCTTCTTGCCGGTGAAAAAGGAAAACGACAAGCACTGCCAAATGCACGCATCATGATCCATCAACCGTGGGGCGGTGTTCAAGGAACAGCATCCGACATTAGCATTCAGGCAGAAGAAATTTTAAAGACAAAGAAACGTCTTAACGAAATCATCGCTCAGCATACAGGTAAAACGATTGCTGATGTTGAAAAAGATACTGATCGCGATAATTATATGTCTTCTCTACAGGCTCAAGAGTACGGACTCATTGATAAAGTGTTAACAAAAAGAACCGCTGACAGCAAAAAAGAAAAGTAATGTATGAGTAAGCAAAAAAGCGAAGATAAAGTTCGATGTTCGTTCTGCGGTCGCAGGCCGGAAGAAGTTACCAGCATTATCGCCGGTCCCGATGTGTATATCTGCGATATGTGCGTTTCTACTTCTATGGACATCATCCGGAACAACTTATCTTCGGCCCGCACGAAACGGATCAAGAATAAAGGAATTCTCACGCCAACGCAGCTTAAAGGTGCGTTGGATGAGTATGTTATCGGACAGGAACAAGCAAAGAAAACACTCGCTGTTGCAGTCTATAATCACTACAAGCGTATCGACACTCAGGAACAGTTCTCTGATCCGGAAAATGTTGAGATCGAGAAGAGCAATATTCTTCTAATCGGTTCAACCGGAACAGGAAAAACACTCTTGGCTCAAACGCTTGCGCGGATTCTTGATGTTCCATTTGCGATTGCTGATGCTACAACGTTAACCGAAGCGGGATACGTGGGTGATGATGTTGAAACAGTATTGGTGCATCTCCTTCAAAATGCAGAATACAATGTAGAACGTGCTGAACGTGGAATTGTCTATATCGATGAGATCGATAAGATTGCCAGAAAAAGCGACAGTGCATCTATTACTCGAGATGTTTCCGGCGAAGGTGTTCAGCAGGCATTGCTGAAAATATTAGAAGGAACCGTAGCTGGCGTTCCGCCGAAAGGTGGACGGAAACATCCGGAGCAGAGTCTTATCAATCTTAATACAAAGAACATCCTGTTTATTTGCGGCGGTGCATTCGAAGGTTTGGAAAAAATCATTTCCCGTCGAGTTCACAAGAACGCCCTCGGATTTGGTGCAGACATCAAAAGCAAAAAAGAACATAATACAGATGTCTACATCCAAATGGCTGAACCGGATGATCTGTTGAAATTCGGATTGATTCCGGAATTCATCGGCCGATTGCCAATGCTGACAACGCTTCATTCACTCGACGAAACCGCTTTGATGAACATTTTGGTTGAACCGCGCAATGCTATTATCAAGCAGTTCAAAAAACTGTTTAAGTATGAAGGAGTTGAACTCGATTTTGAAGAATCAGCATTGAAACAGATTGTTGCCAAAGCGATGCTGCGTGGCACCGGTGCTCGTGCACTCCGATCGGTTGTGGAAGAGATTATGCGGGATATCATGTATGAACTCCCTTCAAAATCTAACGTCACAAAATGCGTGGTCACTAAAGAAACTGTTGAGAAGAAAAAAGAACCGATTTATGTTCTGGAAGAACGAAAATCAGCATAAGTATTTCACCGCAAAGACGCAAAGCACAATTTCGTAGGGCGAATCTCCAGATTCAACTCGTCATATTTTCATTTGCGACTTCTCAGTAGGGCGAATCTCCAGATTCGCCCTTTGTTTTTGTTTCGCTTAACAAGTAGATTAAAAAATCAATCCTACCGTCCATCGAATCTCCTGATTCGACTCAAGCATATTTTCATTTGCACCTTCTCGGTAGGTCGAATCTCCTGATTCGACCTATACTTTTTTTCATTTATATCGTCTAACAAGGTCGGAATTGGAATTCCGACCTACTGTCGTTCGAATCTTCTGATTCGACTCAAGCATATTTTCATTTGTACCTTCTCGGTAGGTCGAATCTCCTGATTCGACCTATACTTTTTTTCCATTTATATCGTCTAACAAGGTCGGAATTGGAATTCCGACCTACTGTCGTTCGAATCTTCTGATTCGACTCAAGCATATTTTTATTTGCGCCTTCTCGGTAGGTCGAATCTCCTGATTCGACCTATACTTTTTTTTCACTTGTATCGTCTAACAAGGTCGGAATTGGAATTCCGACCTACCGTTGGTCGAATCTCCTGATTCGACCTATACTTATTTTTCACTTGTATCGTCTAACAAGGTCGGAATTGGAATTCCGACCTACTGTTGGTCGAATCTCCTGATTCGACCTATACTTATTTTCACTTGTATCATCTAACAAGATTGGATGGGGAAATCCGACCTACTTTACAAAAACAATCCCTTATACTCCTCTTTAATGTATGTCCATTTCCAATCAATCCAATTTTTACAAAGATTTGCTTTAACCGAATTGTAGAGGATATATCGTATGACGTTTTCTGATTCTTGTTCACTTTTCACGACATGATCATAACTTTCGTTTTGCCAAAACCTATTCCCCGTTCTTTTTAATATTTTATTCCCTCTTCTCGCAGAATACTTTTTAATCGACTGAAGGATAGAATAGATCGGTTATCCTGATCGTCCGATAGAATGATCAAACAGGAGATGAACATGGTTTGGCATAACAGTGCATGCAATCAAATCGTAGGACGTTCCATCATGGTATTTGATAGCTTCGAATACGCAATTTGCAACATCTGGCATCCGCAACCACAGATCGCCGGTTTGGGAAGAGTCTAACAGTTGATCAAACTTTTCAAAGTAGAGTTGATGTTGTTTAAATCTTGCTTCACTATCTTTTGATTTTGTCTTTGACCGAAGTTCTTGAAATTCCGTTTTCAGTTCTTCTACAATGAATTTCGGCAAACTATTGGCAAGGCGAAATGTAACAAAATATTGAGCCTGTGTTGGATGGATGTGTGGAAGGTGTCGCCTGTAGTATGGTTTGTATTTTAATTCTGCCATAACAGTAATTGCCGAAAACAAAAGTAACTCAAAAACAATTCTTCTGTTGGTCGAATCTCCTGATTCGACCCATACATATTTTCATTTGCATCATCTTGTAAGGTCGGAATTGGAATTCCGACCTACCGTTGGTCGAATCTCCTGATTCGACCTATACTTATTTTCATTTGTATCTTCTCATAAGGTCGGATTTGAAAATCCGACTTACAACTACTTTATTCATTCCCAACCACCCAGCTTAATGCTACAATCGCGGCGGTCTCCGTCCGTAATCTTCTTCTTCCCAATGAGACTTGCGTAAATGCTGCTTGTTCTGCCTGCATTACTTCTTCATCGGTAAATCCACCTTCGGGACCAATTAGAATCATTGCATTCCTTGGAGGTTTTCGATGTTTCAATGCCTCAGCAATAAACAATACATGATCTGTCCGCTCATACGGAATCAATTTTAAGTCGAACTCAGTAGAATTTGCGATTGCAACATCAAAATCTGTGGGAGGAGTAATTTTGGGAAGGATGCATCTCCCCGATTGCTTCATGGCGGCGAGTGCAATGTTATTCCAACGATCTTCCTTCGGTGATCGAGCGATTGTCCGCATCGTTTGCAGCGGGATAATTGTGCGAACACCAAGCTCCGTCGCTTTCTCGATAATCCAATCCATTCGGGAAGGATTCTTTAATTGAGCAACAGCGAGTGTAATATCAATATCAGGTTCATGGTGATGATGATGCTCAAACAAAATTTCACATTCAACCATTTCCGGAGCAACAAGACGAATAACTACTTCAAATGCTTTTCCGGCACCATCAACTATCCAGATTAAATCGCCCGGTTGTTTCCGAAGAACGCGGGAAATATGCCGTGCTTCTTCTCCTTCAATCGCAATATGCTGGTCAATAATATATTCTGCTGGGACGTAAAAATATTCGCTCATAGATTACATAGTAGTTGAGTATATAAGTAGTCGAGTCGTTGAGACATAAATAATAAATAGAATTCGTTGATTAAGAATATTGTTTTCAACTACTCATATTCTCAACGACTCAACTACGCTTTAGAGTGCCGCACCTAAATCTAAAATAATTTCTCCTTGGGAGAAAGGTTTTCCATACGGAATTCCAAATTCAATTCTTGCCACAGCGCTGTAGGCAAGCAATAAATGAATCCCGACACCGTAGCCGGAATACATTCTATTGAGCGCGAGCGGCTCATCTCGATACCATGAATTTCCGGCGTCGGCGAAAAGAGCAGCGTTCACCGCAAAACGAATATCCTTAAATTGTTCAAACGGGATAAAACCAAAATGAAAATATCGGGGAGAAATCAGTGGAATGTGTGTTTCAATTGTTGCTCCCGCAATTTGGTCCCCTTCCAGTATCGTATTAAAATGTCCGCGAATGCGCTCGTTATAGCCAAAAAATGTATGTCCGTAATTCGGAATGCGCCCGCCGCTGGCTAGACTGGTAAAGACTCTTCCGGCAAGAACAATATCGTTCCACGTCGGGATAAATCGACGATAATCAATTCCGAACCGTTGATAATCTACATCCTTTTCCAGTAATCCATATTTGGAAATTCCAAGACTTAACAGTGTCCCATATTTTGCATATTCTTTCAGATCACGCGTATCATAAAAATAAGCCGCATGAAGCGAATAAAATTCATCTCTGCCATTTGTCGATAACGTTCTTCCGGCACGATTATCTGATACATGAAGATTAAGGAATTCCGCTTTCATGGTGATAAGTGTGAAGAGAGAGAATCGTTTCCCCACCGTTATTTCTCCCCCCGACCGATGCTCATCAAAGTTCGGGGTGCCCGATAGTGAAACCAAACTACGGTTTCTTAGTTCGGTGTAATAAGCCCGCAGAGACAAAAAAATTCTGTTTTCTACATTGATCTGCGGGTTGATATAATTGATGGAAACAAACGGATCGTATCCCAATGCAAACGCGCCGTACAATTGCACGTTCTCTCCCGCCACATTATTATGCGCCAGTCCGAGTCCGTAATAATATTTTGAAAAATCTCTGTCTTTAATTCCAAGCACGGGGAAAGGATAATAGAACCAGCGTTCTACAACTTGCACGGAGAGTGTTGCCACATCAGCGGAATCGGGGATAACTTTGATATCAACTTTGGTAAATAATCGAAGGCTATAAATTCTATTAATATCAAATTGAAGTGCTTCATGTGTGATCAATGAACCCGGCTTCAACGACATTTCCTGTTCAATGATGTAATATTTCGTCACCTCATTGCCGATATAGATCACCTGACCGACGTGATATGTCGAATCGGGAAATGTGAAGACTGGGATGGAGACTTCCTGCGCTTCACATAAGAACAAGAACGGAAATAAAAGTAAGAATGATCGCATCATCAATGTAATATAACAAAAACAAAAGGCAGAACATCGGTTCTGCCTTTATCTATACCTTTCAACATTACTATCGCATCAGAGCGCGATGCTCAACCGCGATGCATAAATCCATGACAACGTTTAATCCCGCCTGTTCAGCCTTTTCGGCAGCAGCTTCGTTCACAACACCCAGCTGCATCCAAACTGACCTTGCCCCGACAGCAATTGCTTCATCAATAATCGGTTCAACATCATCAGGATTTCTAAAAATATCGACAATGTCGATCTTCTCCGGAACTGATTTCAAATCGGGATAACATTTCATTCCTAGCACTTCCTGATATTGAGGATTGACCGGAAATACCGAATACCCCTTTGTTCCCAAATACTCCGCAATCGCACCACTATCCCGCCACGGTTTTGGAGATGCACCGACGACAGCGATTGTTTTTGATTCTGTCAATAATCTTTTAATATCTTTTTCGCTAGTTATCATATCTATTATTACAAGATTGCAAAATTACATGATTTTCAAGATTGGTATATTCTTCAATTTTGCAATCTTTCAATCTTGATAATTCCTAATTTGTTTCTTCCATATACGCCTCCACCGGCGGACAAACGCAAATCAACTGTCTATCACCATGCGTATCATTGACACGACCGACACTCGGCCAGAATTTGCGCGCCTGAACCCATGCGGTTGGATATGCAGCCTTTTCTCGCGAGTACGAGTGTTTCCAATCGTTGCTCATTACTGCATGCGCTGTGTGCGGTGCATGTTTCAGGACGTTATCGTCTTTCGGGAATTGACCTTTTTCAATCTCTTCAATTTCTTTGCGGATATGAAGAAGCGCATCGCAGAACCGATCAAGTTCACCTTTCGGTTCGCTTTCTGTCGGCTCAATCATTAATGTGCCGGCAACCGGGAACGAAACTGTCGGAGCATGGAAACCATAATCCATCAATCGCTTTGCAATATCGGTCACTTCAATTCCTGCGGAAGATTTAAACTTGCGCATATCTACAATCATTTCGTGAGCGCATCGTCCGTTCTTTCCAACATACAAAATGTCGAATGTTTTTTCTAAGCGCGCTTTAATATAATTTGCATTGAAAATTGCATACTTGGTTGCATTGGTCAATCCGTTTGCCCCCATCATTTTTATATAAGCAAATGAGATGAGCAAAATGCTTGCGCTTCCCCAGGGACCGGAAGAGACAGCGCTCATCGATTGTTCACCGCCAATATCAACTACAGAATGTCCCGGCAAGAATGGAACAAGATGATCCGCAACGCAGATCGGTCCCATGCCAGGCCCACCGCCGCCGTGAGGAATACAGAATGTCTTGTGTAAGTTTAAATGACAAACGTCCGCACCGATACGCGCCGGACTTGTTAATCCGACCTGTGCATTCATATTCGCTCCATCCATATATACTTGTCCGCCATTCTTATGGATGATCGCGCACATTTCCTGAATGCTCTCTTCAAACACACCGTGCGTTGAAGGATACGTTACCATTAAGCAAGCAAGATTCGCTTTATGCTGTTCTGCTTTCGCTTTCAGATCATCCACTTCCACATTTCCGCGTTCATCACATTTTACCACAACTACATGCAGACCTGCCATCACAGCGCTTGCCGGATTTGTTCCATGCGCCGACGAAGGAATCAGTGCAATATTTCTGTGTGATTCATTTTTGAATTTTTGATATTCGCGAATCACAAGCAGTCCGGTATATTCTCCTTGCGCGCCCGCATTTGGCTGCAGCGAAACTCCGGAAAACCCTGTAATTTCTTTCAGGTCGTTCGAAAGTTCTTCAAAAATTTGCGTGTAACCCATCGCCTGTTCTTGTGGAATAAAAGGATGCAGCGAACTGAATTCCGGCATCGTAATGGGAAGCATCTCTGTTGTTGCATTCAACTTCATCGTGCAGGAACCAAGGGGAATCATCGAGAAATTCAATGAAAGATCTTTCATCTCCAACGAATGGATATATCGAAGCATTTCGTGTTCTGAATGATGAGTGTTAAAGACGGGATGCAGCATGAAGTTGCTTGTGCGGATAAGATTTTTGCTCCATTCGCATTGAAGATTTTTCGCCAGTTCTGCAACGGAGATCACTTTACTTTTTACCGATGCAAAAACGGAGAGAATCGTTTCCACTTCTTTCAGTGTGGTTGTTTCGTCCACAGAGATTCCAATCACCGTTTCACTGATCTGCCGAAAATTCATTTGAGCACCAACCGCACGGCTTAAAATAGACGCCGTGGCATTTCCTGTTTCAATAGCAAGCGTATCAAAATACATTTCGTTGGTCTGCTTAAACTCCAGTTTCTTCAAACCTTTATCCAGCACTTTGGCAAGACCATGCACACGCGATGCAATTTTTTTTAATCCTTCCGGTCCATGATAAACGCCGTACATACTGGCCATAATAGCAAGCAGAACTTGCGCTGTGCAAATATTACTTGTCGCTTTTTCGCGGCGGATATGCTGTTCGCGTGTTTGCAGCGCCATGCGGTATGCTTTATTTCCGTTGGAATCAATCGACACGCCGATGATACGTCCCGGCATTACCCGTTTGTATTCATCTTTTGTTGCCATAAATGCTGCATGCGGTCCGCCGTATCCCATCGGCACACCGAATCTCTGTGCACTGCCGACAACAATATCAGCTCCGAATTCCGCTGGAGGCGTCAATACAGTCAACGCAAGAATATCTGCTGCCACAGTGACGAGCACATTGTTCGATTTTGCCCCAGCGCAGAATTCTGCATAATCATAAATCGCTCCATTACCTGCTGGATACTGAACTAACGCGCCAAATACTTTTTCCCCAAACTTGAATGTCCGGTGATCTCCAATAACAATTTCAATTCCGAGATGAACTGAGCGTGTCTTTAAGACATCAATTGTTTGCGGAAAACATTCTTCCGAAACAAAAAATTGATTTCCTTTCTTTTCATGATTCGCAGAATACATCATGAACATCGCTTCAGCGGCGGCTGTTCCTTCGTCAAGCAGCGACGCGTTGGCAATTTGCATTCCGGTCAGATCGATAATCATTGTCTGATAATTGAGCAATGCTTCCAATCGTCCCTGAGAAATCTCTGCCTGATACGGAGTGTATTGCGTGTACCAACCCGGATTCTCCAAAATATTTCGTTGGACTATAGGAGGAACAATCGTTCCATAATATCCGGCGCCGATAAATGAGCGGAAGACTTTGTTTCTGGATGCTATCATCCGAATATAATTGATTGTCTCATTTTCGGTCATCGCTTTGTTAATCTTCATCGGCGACTCAAGACGAATATGCGCAGGAACAGTCTGCTCAATCAATTCATCAACAGATGAAACGCCGATTGTTTTCAGCATCTCTTTAGTTTCTTCTTCGTTCGGGCCGATGTGACGTGGTTCAAAAATGTCTGTGGGGGAAATGTTTAGATTCATAAGTCTCGAAGTTAATAAAAATTAAAAAAATCGTTTAAGGTTCAAAATGCAAGATTCAAGATGAAAGATTCAAGGTTCAGGAAAAAAAGGACAGATTCAAGATTACCGTCTCACGATTCAGTATAAATAAACTAACCAATAAGCCTTGAAACATGAATCTTGAAACCTGAAACATGAATCTTTTTTTACTCTTTCTGCAACTTCCCCACCGCTTCTTCCGCTGCTGCTTGTTCTGCTTCTTTTTTGTTCTTCCCGACTCCGATTCCCATCGGATCGTTCCCCACCAATACTTGGATGGTGAAAGTCCGGTCGTGATCGGGTCCTTCTTCTTTCAACGTTTGATAGCGCGGAATTCCTTTTCCCTTTGCCTGCGAAAGTTCCAACAATTCACTTTTGAAATTCTGGTCGCTTTCTTTCAAATATCCGTTCGCGAGGGCAGACGATAAGCGTGTGAGAATAAAATTTTTTGCATTCGTCATCCCGCCGTCCAAATATAACGCTGCAATAATTGCTTCGTATGCATCGGCAAGAATGGTGTCGAAACCTTTTTCCTGCACACCGGCGGAGTTGGTATGCGTCAGCATAAACTTCTTCAGATCGATCTCTTTCGCACAAAATGCTAGCGCCTTCCTGTTCACCAATCGGGCGCGAAGGATCGTCAACTCCCCTTCTTCTTTTTCCGGATACTGTTCAAACAGATACTCTGCAACAACAAAATTGAGGATCGAATCGCCGATAAATTCCATTCGCTCGTTGGACTGCAATGCTTCTACAGGAGAAATTGGGATGAATGAGCGATGTACCAATGCGCGAACAAAATAATCTTTGTTCCGAATTGGATAACGGAGTGCTGATTCTAATTGGTTCCAGTCAACGCGGGAATAGAGAACGTGGAGTTTCCGGTCAGAACTGCCGAAGAATGAGCTGAGAAATTGACGAAATCGCGAAAAAAACACAAACTGTTCGAGTTAGTGAGATTAACCTGTTCGCGCCAAAAGGTAGGACGGGATACCATACCGTCCTTATATGGATCGAATCCTTGTATTCGACCTACATAAACTTTCTAGTGTGAACTGTTGATTGGAATAAATATAAGAAAAATTAAAGAGATTTGCCTGCACAGAAACCTGTTTCCTCATTTACTCCCATTGCTTTTTCAATCGGTTAACAAGATGTTCAAACTATAATGAAACATCCTTTTGAACATCGTAAACAACCCCTTCTATCGAAACATTTATGCATGCAGCGATTGGTTTTTTCCATAGCACTCGGGGTTGGACTTATTGTCATTTCACTTTCTACAGGAATGGCAGGATACCACTGGTTCGAAGGATTATCATGGATAGATGCATTTGAAAATGCGGCAATGATACTTTCAGGGATGGGACCGCTGGCTCAGCCACAAACGGAAGGTGGAAAATTTTTTGCAGGATTGTATGCCCTATACAGTTGGACTAGCTGTACTTTTAATTGCTGGTGTTATTTTCGCCCCCGTTGTGCATAGATTTCTTCATCGATTTCATATTACGGACGGAGACTAAAGCACTATTTACTATTTTCACAAGTAAATTTAGAACAAACGATTTGATATTCCTTCCAATCGTTGAAAGACTTAGAAAATTCTCTTTTATGATAACCATCTATCATATAAACATATAAATACTTTATGAAGTTATGTAATTCAGTTCAAAAATAAGTTATTTAATGGTTTTTAATTTTCTTTATTTTTCATTAGTTTCTTTAATAAGAGAAAACTTAAATTATTTTTAACTCTTATGTTTATTGGGTCAATAATAAATTTTTCAATTTTGAATATGGATTCCCTATCCTTAATATGGCATAGTTGTTTTTTATATGTCGTAATATTTAAAATAGCTTCTAGTTTGTGCGATTTCGATTCAACACTGACATCGGAACAAATTATAGATCCAATCCCACCACACTCTCTATCACGTTCACTTTCTACATACATTTTATGATAACTACCAACACGTTTATCGGGTAGAAAAAATATTTCTTTTTTCTTACCATCAATAACTTGGCGCGCAGAGCTATTTGGGTTTGAAATGATTTCTTCTAATGAGAGATCCTTAGATTCTATAATATTCATTGAATGAAGCCAATTCCACTTTCCTTTGTTTAATCGATAAACGATACTTATACTTATATTGTCTTCATCTATACCAAATATTTCACGGAACATCTTTCTTAAACGATTAAGCAAAAACTCTGTTTCAGGAAGGATATCTAAAATATGATCTTTTTCCAATATCGTACCAATTTCCAACTTATGCACTGTTTTTAAAGTATTTTTCGTCTGGTTTATTATTGCTTCATTAAGAGTTTGCATAATATTTAATAATATAATTTGACCCTTGTCTTTTGCTTGAGAATTATAATAATCTGCAATACTTTTAAATAAGGCAAAAATAAATGTCGGTACAAATAAAAAAGAAATGAGCATCTCATGAATCTTCAGAAAAGGTGAATTGGTGTGATCAATAAATGAATGATAAAATGCATTAGAAAATATTATAATGCTGGGGAGAGTGATAATCGCTAAACTAAAAAACCACTTTTTCAAAAAATAATCATAAATTTTTCTCAAAAGAGTTATTTTGCCACTTCTATTCATAAATTTTAGATTTTATTTTTTCAGACTTATTCCTTTTAGTAGAAACTAATCTCGATTGTAAGATAAAAGAATTTGTGAAGATATTTTTGCGAGAAACATTTAGAAATGGAAGGTCTTGAATAAAAGGTTTGCAAATCGCTCTGAAAGATTCATTTTCAAGAAGTATTTCGTTCACAGCCATTAAAATTTTGCGCCTATATCTAATATTCTTGTTGGTAACTATATAATCATCCTCAATAATATTTGGATTATTTTGCAATATTTCGATAAAGTCACTTTTAATTGTCTTATAGATAGAAATCGAAAAATATATTGAAGATGTTAACAAGGAAACTATTGCAATAATATCTAAAAGAGAAATCATATTTTTATTCTTTCATTTTTATATATCGATAAGATTTCATTCCAAAAATATAAATTAATGAGGCTAGGAAGATTGACATTTCTACTAAAAATACGTTATTAAAATTCATTGGTGTTTCACGTGAGCTAGATATTTTAACGTATAAAAACATTGATATTAAAATTATTACGCCCGAAGGGACATAACAAAATACATTTTCTTTTCCCTTAATATTCTCCCTTTCCCAATTTTCCACCAAATGGTCGAGAGCTATTCCCCCTACAACAGCAACTGAAAAAAATAAGTAAACACCATCTGCAATAAATCTTCCCCAATCAATATCGTTGTACTGTTGTATGAATCCACCCAAATAGATGAAACCTAGTTGTAACAATCCAAGCAAAGTTGTACCCAATGTCCAAGCCAAACCTTTCATTATACTTCTAACAGATTCTACGAAAAAACTTTTCTTCATATTAGCGAAATAAATTCGGGAGGTGTGTATTGATAAAGATAAATTTTAGAAATGTTGAGATGATAAGATATGTCGCACAACAGGTTATTTGATTGCAAATGAACGTCTTCAAATTTTTTATAAAAAAATCGATTCCTACAAATCAAACACAAATAATTATTAGGCAAAAATGATTTTCCAATATTATAACAAATTTACCACACGCAAATATATACTTTCCCTACAAAATACACAATACCTGAATTCTGGTATATCCGAAATAGATGCCCATCTATTGGAGAACTAAGAATTTCCTTTGTTTATAGGCAAATAGAGCTGAATATAATACCTTCGACAGTTGAATTACTGAAAAAACCGTTGTTTACAATGAATCCTTTTCTAATATATCAAATAAGTGAGGGAATTATTTATTGAAGTACTAATACGCGTATTGTTTTTATTAACAGTCTTACTAATTGAGTGTTGTGTGTTTAGGGGATCCGAGTTGTGGGATTTCAAAAATCAAAGTTATGCAACGATAAATTACTTAGTGGCTCCCAATGATATATATCTTACCCATATATCTCGGTGGGTTAGGCAATTACATCAGAATGGAAATTCCTGCGGTGTCGCTTCCTGTGGTTCAACTCGTTTTTCTTCCCTCTTCTTTGCGGTCTGGTGAACGACATTGGGTGTTACATAAATCGCTTTGCGCGGCGTGGTGGGGCAGGCATGTTCGCACGCACCGCAGCCGATGCAGTAGTCATTTTCGAGTTGCGGAATGTGCAGTGTTGTTTCAAACGGAACCAGCTTCACCGCTTTGGTGGGGCAGCGTTCGGAGCAGGCGCCGCAATCTTTTTTCTGAACTTCAACAATGCAGTCCTCTTTCACAAACACCGCTTTGCCGAGCTGCACAAGTTTTTTCTCCGGCAGCGTCAGTTTCTCAATTGCACCGGTAGGGCACACTTCCCCGCAAATCGTACAGTCGTAATTGCAATAATTCACGTTGTAATCCATTTTCGGTTGAAGAATTCCGGCGAAACCGTATTCCAAAAAGGAGGGCTGCAGAACGTGCGTGGGACATGAACTAATGCACAAATGACAGGCAGTGCAATGATCTTCGTAATGTTCCTGCGCTCTTCCGCCGGGAGGAACGACAGGTGTTCGTTTTGCTTCCGAGTATCCAGACAAGAGAGGAATAGAGGGGGGAACAATTGTCTGCAATCCGGTCGAGTCGAACAGTACTGAAGAAAGAGAAAGAAGAAGAATCCGGCGGTCCTGTTCTTCTTTTATTGTGTGTGCGGATCCAGGCTTCGAACGCCGCTGCATAGTATAACCCATGCCGTCGGTCGGACAGGAACCGATGCAGTCAAAACATCCCACACATGCAGCGGCATCAATCGTTCGTGCTGCGCAGTCGATGCATTGCGCGCGGCAAACCCGTTCGCACAATCCGCAATCGATGCATGCTTCATTCTGGATTCTGATTTTATAGAATGAGAATCGCGACAGCAGACCCAAGATCCCGCCGACCGGACAAAGCAGATTACAGAAGAGTCTTCCTCTCCAGACCGTGAAGCCAATAATCAGCAATAGAAATAAGAACGGCAATGCGACATTCCACATCGACACACCAGGGAGCGGAATTTCTGCAACACCGAATGCGCTTGTTGATGTAAAGAGCATTGCAGCAATATTATTCATCCCAATAACAAACGGACGTACAAGTGATGAGAGTATTCTTCCATAATTGCTGAATGGCTCGAACAGATTCAGCAGAAACATATTTCCACCAACCGCGGAGAGAATAATTAGTGCAGTGATGGAATAGTGAGCAAAATAATTTGTTTTGTGAAATGGAAATGTGCGGTGTTTATAATTCTTCTTACGGAACCAGATGATGATATCCTGCAGTGTTCCGAGGGGACAGAGATGGGAACAATAAACTCTTCCGAAGAGGAGCGTGAGAAGAGTAACAAATAATAATCCTATCACAACGAATCCGATAGATGAAATCGTTGCAATCAACGCAGGTCCAAACTGCAGCGCTGTTACAACAGCTTTCCATGACGGCGGAATACGATTGGTAATATCAAGAAAGAGTGCGGATACGACAACAAGAGTGATCGATGAGACGGTGATCCGAACTCTCCGCCATGTATGCACGGAGATCACGCTACAACGAAATTTTTTTGATATTCAGTCCCTCAAGCGACATCCGACCGACCTTTTGTTCTTCAGCAATGCGCAAGTAGCGGATATCATTCGGCTCAATACCGAATAATTTTGCCCCTGCCGCATCAATCGTCATCATATCGGTGGAGATCAATAGTGACTTCATCGTAACGACATCTTCCTGCGAAACGCCGCGCGGTCCATTCCGCTTCATCACAAAATAGGCATCCATAATGTTCAAATCGGGTTTGCGATACGGCGCAAAATCCGCAATGCATTGATGAAGATCGTTTCGGTGCCACTCCCCGCGGTCCCACACGATCCCCATCAGATTTTTCATTGCCATCGTCAGCTGGGTTGAGCCGTGGCTTTTCAGTATCGGCACATTAATGAAGACATCCGATTCAAGAATCAACTCGTGCACTTTTGTCTTTTTTAAATTCTTTGCGCCGCTTACCGACACCGGATGATAATATCTTTCGGTGTTTCCTGGAACAATTTTTCCTCCGGCGTCTTTCACTGCCCGCTCAATGCCGCTGTGACTGTAAGAGCGTTGCCAATTGTCGCACGTATTGTCGAACACGACGACTTCCTTCGCTCCCGCTTGATAACACTGCTTAATAATCTCTTCCACCAATCTCGGATTGGTATTTCCTCCCCGCTCCGGCGTTACATCCCAGCCGATGTTCGGTTTCACCACAACGCGCTGACCTTTTTTCACAAACGTGCTCAAACCCCCCAGTGCCTCCATCCCTTTCGCAAACATCACATCGGGTTCTCCTCCTTTCACAGCAACAAGGTCATACGGAATCGTTTCACTCTGTCGTGCTGAAAGCAAATGCGGAGAGAGCAACTGCACTCCAGCTATATTCGCTCCGGTCAATGCCGAAAAACCAATTCCTTTTTTTAGAAATGTTCTGCGGTCCATAGGATGCTCCTGCGGTAATAAAAATTACTCTGTGTTATCCTTAGAATATTTTCGCTTTATAATCCATTGTGCAACAAACGGCAGCGTCACTATCTGCAGGCATGCGGGTATTATTCCCGGCAGAAGTGCGGCGCTGAAGTATTCTATCTCCCCGATCGCCGCTCTGTGTGAAATGAGCACCAACAGAACGAAGACAATTCTTCCGGCAATAATCGATGCAGTAATTGAGATGAACGAATTTATAATGTATCGTTGACGAAGCAGTCCGCTGACAAATCCGTACACGAATAGCTCCGCAGTCATCGATGGAAGAATATTCGGAAGAGGATAACCGGAGAGAAGAAAACTGAGGAGCGGTGCAAGCGCACCGGTAATCGCTCCCGAGCGCCAGCCGTATACCATTCCCGCAAGCATCACCGGCCAATGCATCGGCAGCAACATGCGTACAGGTGCGTGAAGCAGATGAGCGATGATCGGCAACACGACTGCTGATGCAAGCAAAACTGCTTGAACGACCAGTGCTTGAGTTCCGCGAAATGGTAATAACAACGGTTGTGCCGTAATGAGTGAATTGTGTTGATGAGACATGCAGCCTCCGTATGATAGGATTGACAAACTGCAGAAAAGTGCGAACGGTGAGATTTTTTTGCAGTGAGAATTTTCTCAATGTTCGCGAGAATGGGATGAGCGAATATTCACCGAACAAATGCATCCAGCTCGTAACCTATATTGGGACAAAGGTAGGAAAAAGTCCGTACGTCAGCAACGGAAAGGGAAAGACAATTTTCGTAAGGACTCCAGCAATCGGATATATTTATCTGCAATTGATACTGCTTCGATTGTTAAAACTGACCGTCATCTATACGATGACGGTCAGTTTATTTTATTTCTCTGTGCCTCTGTGTCTCCGCGGTGAAAAAAAAATAGAGATTTATTATCTTACATCTGACAGAGTGTCTGCTACTACACCCATTTATTGTTCGTCACTGCTCATTTTTTTCGTTTCACACATCAATATTTCTTCGTACGTGTCCATTTTTTGTCCGTCACGCCTCATTGTGTGATTGTTCAATCTCATTCTGTCATCATCACATTTCATTGTTCCGAAAGCAGAATCCATTCTGTTGTTGTCGTAAACCTTTGTGAGGCTGTCGCAGTGTGTTTTTTGGTCGTTACGATTCATTTTTCCGCTGTCACTGTTCTTTCTTTCGTTGTCGACTGACATTGTTTCAGTTTCGTAATTCATCTTTCCGACGTCAAAAGTCTAAGTTTGGCTCTCACAATTCATTGTTTCGTTGTTACAGTTCATTCTGTCGCTGTCGATATTCATTGTTTTAGAACGAAAGTGAACGCCACCTTTACGATGACGGTAACGTTATTCTGTATCTCCGTTGTTTAAAATAAATTGACCGATCGGGAGATCGGTCGTACATTTCTTCTCTGCGCCTTAGCGTCTTTGCGGTGAAAAAAAAAGGATGGATTACCGTCCGGTCTGACATTTCATCTTTGCGCCATTGCGGTAAAAATAAAAAGGACATTTCTTCTTTGCTCCCTAGCGCCTTTGCGGTGAAAACTAAAAAGGACAGATTACCATCCGTCCCGACATTTCTTCTTTGCGCCATTGCGGTAAAAATAAAAAGGACGGACTTCCGTCCGTCCCAACATTTCTTCTTTGCTCCCTAGCGCCTTTGCGGTGAAAAAAAAAGGACGGACTTCCGCCAAAAAACTGGCGAACAAGCGCGTCCGTCCCGACATAATGGAATAACGTTTTTGTTTATTCGCTGAACTTCTTGAATGCGAACGTCGCCCCGTCAAAAAACGTCGGGACTATTTTTGTCACTAGTCGCTAAATTTCTTGAATGCCAAGGTAGCCCCGTCAAAGAACGCCGGGACAACGTAAAGATTCATTAATCGACAAATTTCTTAAACGCGAGCGTCGCCCCGTCAAAAAACGTCGGGACGACACATTGTGCTGTTAGGAGGAAAACTTCTTAAACGCGAGTGTCGCATTATGGCCGCCAAAACCGAATGCGTTGCAGATTGCCGCGTTGACGGTTTTCTTGATTGCTTTATTCGGAACATAATTCAAATCACATTCCGGATCGGGAGTATCGTAATTAATCGTCGGATGCACCTCATCCGTTACAACACTCATGATCGTTGTAATTGCGCCGATAACTCCGGCGGCACCCAGCAAATGACCGATCATCGACTTTGTGGAATTGACCACAAGCTTTTGTGCATGATCGCCAAACACCGTCTTAATAGCATTTGTTTCATACTTGTCATTATAATAGGTAGATGTTCCGTGCGCATTTACATAATCGATTTCCGTCGGCTGTAATCCTGCATCGGCTAACGCCATTTTCATGGAACGTTGTGCACCTTCGCCACCCGGTGACGGCTCGGTGATGTGGTAAGCATCGCCGGTAAATCCCATTCCGGCAAGTTCCGCATAAATTTTTGCACCGCGCGCTTTAGCGTGTTCTAGTTCTTCAAGGATCAATATTCCTCCCCCTTCACCCATCACAAATCCGTCGCGGTCTTTTTCAAACGGACGGCTCGCTTTTTCGGGAGCATCGTTCCGTTTGGAAAGAGCTTTCAGCGCATTAAATCCGCCGATACCCATTTCGCAAACACCTGCTTCGGAACCGCCGCAGACCATCATATCAACAACACCTCGCTGAATGAGCATTAACGAGTCACCGATTGCATGCGATGCGGTAGCGCACGCGGACACGGTAGCATAGTTCGGTCCTTTTAATCCATATTTAATTGAAATACGTCCCGCAGCAATATCCGGAATCATCATCGGGATAAAGAAGGGACTGATATGCTGTGGGCCTTTTGCCGCAAACATATTTCCCGTTTGGGTTTGGAATGTTTTAAATCCGCCGATACCAGAACCGAAGACAACCCCGATCCGCTCTTTATTTTCAAGCTCAAGATTAGCACCGGAATCTTTGATCGCTTCTTCCGCAGCAGCAAGCGCGTACTGTGTGTATTGGTCGACCCGTTGCGCCAATTTCCTATCCATATAATTGTGCGGATCGAAACCTTTTAACTCTCCGGCGAATTTTGTTTCGTATTGCGTGGTATCAAAATGTGTAATGTTGGCAATACCGCTTTTTCCAGCAAGCGCATTTGCCCAAAACTCTTTCACAGTTAATCCAATGGGGGTAACCGCACCCATGCCGGTAACAACAACGCGGCGCATTTGACGAGAAGCCATAACACTTTCCTTACTGTTATAAATAACTCAATTTTTCACCCCTCAATGAACATTCGGAGTGTACATCACCGTTCCCAATCGAAGATTGGGAACGAGATCGCTGCAGTGCGTAAATAGAAAACCACAACGCTACAGAACAGACTGTGAATTCCGCAACGGTGTGGTTCTAAGATGAAAAAATTATTTCTTTGAAGAGATATACGTGATCGCATCACCAACGGTGCCGATCTTTTCTGCATCTTCATCCGGAATGCTTAAACCGAATGTCTTTTCGAATTCCATGACCAATTCAACTGTATCCAACGAATCTGCGCCGAGGTCATTGGTGAAGGATGCTGTTTCGGTTACTTGTGCTGCATCAACGCCAAGCTTGTTGACGATGATATCTTTTACTTTTGCTGCTACATCTGACATAGTATATCTCCTTTAAAGGTTGCTGAATTGTAATACTTTTTTCTTTGAAAAAATATTGTATTAATGTTCTCTCTGTTCCCCTTGATTGTACCAATGAACCGATGACGCAATGATTCAATTCCTTACATTGCCATACCGCCGTCAACATTAATCGTCTGTCCGGTGATATAATTTGAATCGCTTGACGCCAGAAAACAAACAACCGAAGCAATTTCTTCCGGTTTTGCAATCCGCCTCTGCGGAATGACGGTCAAGATAGCTTCTTTTTGCTTTTCATTCAACTTTTCCGTCATATCCGTTTCGATGAATCCGGGAGCGATACAGTTTGCCTGAATATTGCGAGAAGCTAGCTCTTTAGCAACAGATTTCGTGAATCCAATAACTCCCGCTTTAGAAGCGACGTAATTTGCCTGTCCCGCATTTCCCACCACCCCCACAACTGAGGCAATATTGACGATTTTGCCTGATTGTTGACTCATCATCTGTCGGCAGGCTGCTTTTGTAAAATTAAAAACACTCTTAAGATTGGTCGTGATGACATCATCCCAATCCTGCTCGCTCATCCTCATCAACAATCCATCTTTGGTGATACCGGCGTTATTGACAAGAATGTCGAGTCTGCCAAACTCTTTTATCACCGATTGTACAACTTCATCCGATTGTTTTGTGTCTGCGGCATTTGACTGAAATGCTTTCGCTTTGCGACCGAGTTGCTGAAGTTCGGCAACGAGTGCATTTGCTTCATCCACTTTGCTTCGATAAGTAAATGCTACTTCGGCGCCAGATCGCGCAAGGTGAAGAACGATTGAACGTCCGATGCCACGCGAACCACCGGTGACTAGAGCAACTTTACCTGTAAGGTTATAATTTATCATTTAAAAAATACTCTATGTTGATCTTGTCTCTGTTTCAGGATTCATGGTTCAGGTTTCAGTCTACCGTTGACGAATACGTGAATCATGAAACTTGAAACTTTTTTTTCCTGAACTTCTGTTTTCAATCCAACGTCATTTTACTGAAGGCTGATATGCTTTTAGTTGCTGATATCCCTCTTTCCCCAACACATACTCCAATTCCGCTTTGCATGAATCAACAAGCGTTGCATCGGTATCCCGAACGATCGTACAACATTGCGTTTTGCCATCCTGATAATCATCATACGTCAATATACCACCATCAACAACAATGGGAAATGCGACGCAATAGTACGGTTTGATCTTCCACGGATCATTGTACTTTTCTGCACTGACCAGCTGAACGCTGCATCGTCCATCTTTACGAAGGAAAACGCATTTGTTGTTAAACACTTCTGTACCAACAGCGTGACCGGATGGAAAATCCGCATCTTCTTCTATTCTGTTGTCGAACCAAACGGCATCATTGGTTGTCTGCGTTTCATCCATCTTCAGTTTTACTTCATCTTTATGCTCAATAATCACATCGCGATCGGATGGATCCAAAAAAACGCCGGATGAACAGCAGGTGGTTTCACATTGATACGGTCCGCACCCTTTTGAAAATCCTTTTTCAAAAAGGACCGGATCTATTTTGTATTTTCCAATGGTAAGTTCACTCATTCAAAAAGGGAGCTTTCATTTAATATTCGTGATCCGTGAAATACCGAAAGAATATCTATTTCTATCGTCATTCACCACTTTGTATATAATTCTGTAATTTTGGAAAATCAGCTCGCGAATATTTTCGTTATCAAATTCAGGAACCATGCGCCCTAACCGTATCGAAAAAGACAAAACCAATTCCTTTTCAAACACCTTCAACACAAACAACGAAGCGTATCGTACAGAATCTTTTGCAATAAACTCTGCAATATCATTAATATCTTGAATTGCTTGGGGTGTCCACCTTACGACAGCCATTTGGTCAATTGCTTTTTTGCTTCATCGGATGAAAAGGTATTATCCTTTTCAGATTGTTCAAGCCCGTTCTGGACTTTTTGTTTGAACACCAATTTTTCTACAAGTTCATCAATAGTGAACAAATCGGGAAACTCTTTTAACGTTTTCATGACAAAATCTTTTGTCATATCAGCCTCCGACAAATCATACTACAATTTTACATCACCGGCTTTATCAATTCCAGAAATTTCCGCTGTTGCTACCGTCCTTTTCACTAATCCTTGTAACACTTTCCCCGGACCAATCTCGACAAATTTTTTCGCACCGGCGGCGGACATGTTCATTACGGATTCTTCCCAGCGGACAGGACTTGTTACCTGTTCAAACAATAACTTTCGTATCTCATCCGCTTGCTGCACCGGCTTTGCCGTAACATTGGCGTAGACAGGAATTTTTGCATTCCGTATTTCTGTTTTGTCCAGTGCATCTTTCAGTGTATCTTTTGCACTTTGCATCAACGGGGAATGAAATGCGCCGCTCACAACAAGTTCCTTCACCAATTTTGCGCCGCGTTCTTTGGCAAGCTCCATCGCTTTGCGAACACCAGTTACTGATCCGGAAATAACAATCTGTCCCGGTGAATTAAAATTTGCCGGCTGAACAATGCCTGACGCAGATGCTGTCGCGCATACCTCCGTGACAATTTTTGGATCAAGACCAACAACGGCAGCCATCGTTCCGGGATTTTCTTCGCCGGACTTCTGCATCAACTCGCCACGCAAACGGACGAGTTTGATAGCATCGGCAAATAAAATTGCCTCTGCTGCCACAAGAGCAGAATATTCGCCAAGCGAATGGCCCGCGACCATTGCCGCATCTGATGGTTTCACCAGATTCCAAAGAGCAATACTATGCAAAAAAATCGCCGGTTGTGTATTCTTTGTCTGTTTTAATTCTTCTTCCGGTCCTTCAAAGCAAATCTTCGAAAGTGAAAACCCTAAAATCGAATCTGCTTCATCAAAATATTTTTTTGCTACAGGAAATTGTTCGCAGAGATCTTTTCCCATCCCAACATATTGCGAACCTTGTCCTGGAAATATATACGCTAAACTCATAATCAAATAAATAATGCAGAAAGAAAAATAGTGAATGCATAATGTTATTCATCATTATGCATTCGCCATTCACAATTGCTGTTAATATGCCCACTTCACATATACCGCACCCCACGTGTATCCTGCTCCAAAACTTGCCAGGATAAGATTCTGTCCCTTCTTCACTTTTCCCGCATGCCACCACTCGGATAAACAGAGTGGAATTGTTGCCGCTGTCGTATTGCCATATTTGTCGATATTGATCATCACTTTGGATTTATCAATTCCCATCCGATTGGCCGTCGCATCGATTATACGCAAGTTTGCTTGATGCGGAACAAGCCAATCAATATCAGCACCGGTGAGTTTATTACGCTCCAATATTTCTGCTGAAACATCGGCCATACCTATCACCGCAACTTTAAACACTGCTTTTCCATCTTGCACCAAATAGTGCATCTTTTGATCGATCGATTCGTGCGTTGGAGGATTCAAACTTCCTCCCCCTTTCATATAGAGATATTGACCACCGCTGCCATCCGAATATAATTTGTGGTCAAGCACCCCAAGTGTTGGATCACTGCTCGGTTCCAACAACACTGCACCGGCACCATCACCAAACAAAATTGCGCTGTTCCGGTCGGTGTAATCCATGATTGAGCTCATTTTATCCGCACCAACAATAAGCACCTTTTTGTATGCGCCTGTTTCCACTAATTGTGTGCCGACAGAAAGAGCATAAACAAATCCTGAACATGCTGCAGAGATATCAAATCCCCATGCTTTTTTTGCCCCAATCTTTTCTTGCAGTACGCAAGCGGTGGCAGGGAAAAACATATCGGGAGTAACGGTCGCAAAAATGATCACATCAATCTCCTCTGCCCCAATACCGCGATTCTTTAAAAGCATTTGCACAGCAGGGATGGCAAGATCGGACGTTGCACCGTTTTCAAATATGCGGCGCTCACTGATACCGGTGCGTGTGCGGATCCATTCATCATTCGTGTCGACCATTTTTTCAAGATCGAAGTTCGTTAATACTTTTTCTGGAACGTAATGTCCTACTGCGGTTATTGCTGCTCGTAATCTATTCATTGTCCTTGTAGTTTCTCTTGAATGTGCTGATTAATTTTATATTGTACTACTTCTTCTGCCCGATACAGCATGTTCTTGATCGCTTTGGGAGGCGAACCGCCGTGTCCGATAATCGTCACGCCATTCACTCCCAACAGAGGAATGCCGCCGTGTTCCGTATAATCCATATCCTTAAAGATCTCGCGAAGCGATCCTCGCAATACTCCAATCATCAATTTGTTCAGGATGCTTTTGTCAGCAAATTTCTTGAATTGAAATTTCAAATATCCAGGAATGCTTTCGGCAAATTTCAACAAAACATTTCCGACGAATCCATCGCATACTACAACATCTGCATGTCCCTTCAAAACATCGCGTCCTTCTATGTTGCCAATGAAGTTCATTTTTCCTTTTCGTTCGGAGATATACTTAAACGCCTCTTTCGCTAATTCATTTCCTTTTGTTTCTTCCTCACCAATATTCAACAATCCTACACGGGGGTTTTTCTTTTTGAACATGTATTCGGAATAGATACTTCCCATCACGCCAAACTCGAACAAGAATTGCGGACGGCAGTCGGAAACTGCGCCGGCATCAACAATTAATGTCGGGCCTTGTTCGCTGGGGAAAATTGCTGCAACGGTCGGGCGGCTGACACCAGGAATTCTTCCGAGAATCAATGTGGATGCCGCAGTAACAGCGCCGGTGTTTCCCGGCGAAACGAATGCGTCAACAGCACCTTCTTTATGCAAGGTGATTCCTTTCACAAGCGAGGAATTCGGTTTCGTTTTGATTGCAACAACAGGGGAATCATGCATGTCGATCACATCAGGAGCGTGAACGATGGAAAAATCCAAACCGGATACGTCAAGCTTCTTCAGCTCGGCATTGATCCTGGGTTCATCGCCGACTAATACCACGTGGAAACGATTGTTACTTTGGCGCAGACTTTCGACGGCGCCTTGTAATTCGTTCGCTGGAGCAAAATCGCCCCCCATGGCATCTAAGGCTATGCGAATTTTTTGTGTCGGTTGATTCAAAACGATCGCAGTAATTGTGAATGGTTATGTACAAAAAAGCCACTGCAGAAATCTTCGGCAGTGGCTGATATTGATCTCAACATTCTTATGCTTGTTTCTTTTCTTTAATCACGCGGCCATTGTACATCAGTTTTCCTTCCGATGTCCAAACAGCACGGTGGCTTAAATGTGCTTCACCCGAAACCGGATCAATCGCTACGGTTGGTTTTTCTGCTTTATAATGTGTGCGACGTTTGCGTCCGCGTGTTTTGGAATGTCGTCGTTTTGGATTTGGCATTGCTTCGTTCCCTTCAAAATAGTGTATTAGTTTTTTTCAGATCGTAATAACATTTGCAATTTTTCCCAGCGGGGGTCAACCATATTTTTTTCCGCCGCTACATGTACCGGAATCTCGCAATTGTTCTTGCAAAGCAGTTTTGCCGGTACTGCCAGCATCAAATATTCTTTCACCGATTGGGAAAAATCAATGAGATTTTCATCTTTTCCAAGAATATGAAAATCGTCATCCTCTTCTGTTTCTTCGGTGCGTTCCCACGAATAGACAAAGGTGAATTTTGTTTTCACATCTTCCGTAAACTCATCAGCGCAACGGTCACAGATAAAAACGCCCTTGACAGAAGCAGTCACCGTTGCCAGTATCTGGTGAATACTTTTCTCAAGGGTAATGTTGGCTGTAACGTCACCAATAGCTTGATAGTTGAGTCCAAACTCGGTGGTTGATCTGGTGAGATCGTACCGATGCGTACCCTCTGAAAGCCCCGAAATGTTGATTTTCATTCTTGTTCCCCCGGCGTTTTTCAGAGAGAATTGCCGTTTTTCTTCAAAATTTCAAAGAAAATGAAAAAAAGTCCGCACAAATATAGAAAGATTGAGGGAGAGAGTCAAGAAGTTGGTTTAGGTTTAGAAAAAACTAAAAGCCAACAGAGCAACGCTCTATTGGCTTTAGAATTTAAACTAGTCGCATATGTTCGATTATGCCTGTTCAACCGCTGTTTCAACTACTGCACTAACTGCTATAGCTTCCTCACGGGGGGTTGAAAGGGGAATCCCCTGTTTTCCAAGTTCATCGTGAACAAAATCAACGGCCTCTGCTAATGCGTCGGCGAATTTTTCAAAATCTTCCTTATACAGGAATATCTTATGCTTCTTGAATTCGTCTTCTGCAATTTTTTTGCTCTCCGTGATCGTAATGTAAAAGTCTTTTTCCGATTTCGTCGCTTTTACATCGAAGAAGTACGTGCGTTTACCCGCTCGTACACGTCTGCTAAATACTTCTTCCTTTTTTTCCGTCGATTGTGTAGTAGAAGTTTCCAAATCTACCCCTCCTGTATATGTGTGTAAAAATTGTGCAGCACTTCTGCACGTTGTAAAAAAAATATTCCGTGCCGTTTGCTCTAATGGCACAGCAAGCTTCCATTATTTTTGAATCACAGCAATTTTTGCCGACGCAACCTGATCGCCTGCTCTATTATGGGCAACGATGATATATACTCCGCTGGCCACAGCACGTCCATTATTATCCTTGCAATCCCAAAATGCACGTCCGCCCCCTTGAGCAGAAAATTGTTTAATCACTTTCCCGTTTAACGCCAAGACCTTTATGGTGCTTTCATCAACCAACCCGCGAATCTCCACAGCTGAGTGGGTTGGAAGATAAATCGGATTTGGCGAAAGATCAATCGTTGAAAATGAATTTTTTACGGCAACAGGAGCAATCTCCACGCTGGAAAGTCCCTTTTCCGTTCCAAAATACGCTATACCTTTTTTCGTATCAAAAGCGATGGACATGACGTTGTCATCCAACATTTTCCCGCCGGAAAGATCCACGGTATATTGTTGAAGCAGCTGAGTACCGTCCGGTGAAAGGACGAATACACCGGTTGACGTAGCCACCCATTTATTATTGAGCGGATCAACTGCAATGCAATTGATGTATTGATCGCGTACCACACCAAGAAATACTTTTGAGACACGATTCTTTGGATTGTTGACATCGGTAATGATGGTGATGCCAGTTCCTGTTCCGATCCATATATCGCCGTCATGATCTGTCACCATGGTTTCCGACTGTAAATTTGTCGCACCATCTTGTTCGGTAATAGTTCCCCAACCGCTCGTCGCCGATCCGGGAAGGATTTTTGCTTCATTGAAATAGACAATCGTTGGTGAGCTCGCTCCGCCATGCACTGTATTCGTAAACCATTTTGTTTGATTCTGATCGATAACAATTCCTAACATAAACGAAGGGAATGCTCCATAGATTGAACCGGGAAACGATTCCCATGTCGAATCCGGTTTCATTTTCCACAGCACCTTTTGGTAATCAACTGAATAACAACTGGACATCCAAATATTGCCGGATCTATCCATGGCAACTTTTGATGGAACGATATATGATGGAAGGCCTGAACCATCGCTCCGAACCGATCCAGTAAAGCCCGCAGATGAATAATCAAACCGCTTAACCACATCACCGTTACTATTAATCAATAGTAACCCTTCTCCCCAGGTGCTGACCCATTTGGAATTATTCGGTCCGACTGAAATTGCAAAGCAATCATTATTCAATAGTGCGGGCGTATTCTCTATTGTGTAATTTCTCCAAGTAGTGCCGTTAAAACTATAGAAACCCGATCCGGCGTTGTATCGGCCGGAAGCCGACCACAAAACCCCTTTTTCATCCATCACTAATTGGTAGAATGCGTTAGAATTTGGCCCATTGGGAAAATAAATATTCCATACTGAATTGCTGTTGACGGTTGAAATCCCATTTGATTGAAATCCCAAAAAGATTTTTCGATTGAGTGTCGTTCCGCTGGAAATTGCTGATGATATAGAAGAATACAGCGTTGATACATTATTGTTGATGTTCAGCGACTTAATGGAATTCCCTTCGATAAATAATAATGACGTATCCAATACCGAGAAGATTTTCACGTCCGATGTGATGCCATTTGCAACCACCCACCCATTATTTTGAAATTTCATCATTCCACTTTCCGTTGAAGCAAACAATTCATTATTGAATCTGGAAAGATTATTTCCGGTGACGACAGGGGAAAGAATTTCCCACGACTCCGGGGCGGCAAGATTTGTTGCACTGGGTTTTGACGAGACAATTCCTGAGCTTGTTGTTGCGAAAACCCTGTTTTGGAAAAGTACCACGGAAGAAACACTCGGCTGCATCACCGTCATAAAACTTGTGTAGGTGTCTGAAAATTCAAATTTGGAAACGGAAAAGACTGCAATACCAAATGTAGTGGCAATATACATTTTATCGCCAGCTCGGTAAAAACCGTTGATGGAGCGGGTTGTTCTACCCGAAAGTGCTATATCAGTGATATATTTCCACGTGGACTTCTTGGAATCGTATATATCAATATAACCCGATTGATGACCGATCCAGACAATGCCAGTCGAATCGGTCATCACTGCCGTAATATTATTTGTTGAAAGACCATCTGAATTGACAAATTTCTGGTAGGACGAATCCGAAGGATTAAATCGAAACATGCCGCCGGATGTTGCAGCCCAAATAGATTGACCGTCCGAAGTCACGGCACGGACACTTTTCATTGACGTATAATTCTTCCAATCGCCAATTCCGGCCGTTCCTTCGCTGGTACAAACAACCCACGCGACAAGCAACAATAATACAAAAGACCAACGACTCATCATCAAAACAATTCCAGCACGCATACGAAAGACTCCTTTGTGTAGTGAATAAAATCAGTGTATCAAAGAATCTTTCGCGCTCTCCTTTTATTATGAAGCAGATTGTGAAAATAGGTTCGACATCTCAATTGCACCCAGGGCAGTATCATACCCTTTATTACCAACACTTCCGCCGGCACGCTCCATCGCCTGTTCAAACGTATTTGTGGTCAGCACACCGAACAGCACAGGAATCTTTCGATCGTACGACACCTGACCGATTCCTCTCGCACATTCCTGACAGATGTAATCAAAGTGAGGAGTCTCCCCTCGAATGACAGCACCCAAACAAAGAACCGCATCGTATTTTTTTTGCAGTGTAATAAATGAAGCAACCTGCGGAAGTTCAAAGGCACCGGGACAATGGAAGACATCTACATCCGTCGCTCCGTTTTTTCGAAAACATTGCAGTGCTCCCTCCAGCAGTTTTTGCGTTACCGCTTTATTGAATGAACTGACAACGATTGCGAATTTTTTATTCTCCGCACTTACGCCTCCTTCAAACACACGTGGAAAAACTTCGGTAGCCATGTTCTGCAGATGCAACGTCCTCTAACTGTTGTGGGATGTATTGTTGGAGAAAAGCCTGTGTTTCATCATTCCAACTCGAACTTCATCAATATAATAATTTCCCAATACTTCGTCATCATTTTTTTTGCCGCCGTGAAAATCCGAACCGCCGCTTTCCAGAAGAAAGTATTCATTCACCACTCCGCGATAATATTGGGTATGGGTTGGCTGGTGTGACGGATGAATCACTTCAATTCCATCAAGACCGGACTTAATTGTCTGCTGCAATAACTCTTCTGTTGTATATCTGCCTGGGTGTGCAAGAAATGACAATCCACCGGAAGATGAGATGAGTTTGATAGCATCAGTGAGTGTCAGTTGGAATTTCTTTTCGTAGGCAGGTCCACCGTTTCCGATGAATTTTTCGAACGCTTGGTGATATGAATCGATAAATCCTTCTTCAACCATCGCTGACGCAATATGGGGGCGCCCAACGGCACCTTTCCCCGCGCGTTCCATGACGGTTTCAAATTTTAATGGAACATTGATGCTGTTTAATTTTGCGACAATTCGCTCAGCACGTTTTACACGTTCCCGTCGAAAGAATTCAAGATACTCCTGCAGATGCTCACTGGTATAATCAACAAAATATCCAAGGATGTGAACATCTTTGTCGTCGACTAATGCGCTTAGTTCGACACCCGGTATTACTTCTACACCGAATTCTTTTCCGTATTCAATTGCATCAGGAAATGCTTCAACACTATCGTGATCCGTAATACTGATAATAGAGAGACCTTTTTGTTTGCATTTTTTGATTAATTCGTACGGAGAGAATACTCCGTCCGAAAAATTCGTATGCATATGTAGGTCTGCTTTGAGCATCGTAAAAATAGTGAGTATTTAGGAATGAAGTGTCTTAAAATTTTCGTAATCGTTAATAATCAACTTGCTGCCTTGGAGCTGCAAATATCCTTTTTTAATAAATTTGTGGATCATTCTTGAAATTGTTTCGCGTGAGGTTCCGGCCATATTGGCAAGATCCTGTTGCAGCGGAAGCTCATCAATCTCCACTTTACCTTTTCGGAAAACACCAACATCATCTGCAAGCTGCAGAACAACATTTGCCACACGTCCTGCAGCGTCTTTTAACGATAAACTTTTGATCTGAGCATCCGCTTTGCGCAGCCTTCCGGTCAATTCACGCAGCAGTCCAATCGCAACGGAAGGATAATCCGTAAGTGACTTCAGAAAATCTCCGCGGTGAATCATAAACAATTCAGATTTGGATGTAGCAACAACACTTGCAGAGCGTGTTGAACCATCCAGTATCGCCATTTCCCCAAAGAAATCGCTTTCACCGAGAATAGAAAGAATCACTTCTCTTCCATCATCATCCATTCGCACAATCTTCACCTTTCCGGTAATAATAACAAAAAGTGCGGCACCAGTCTCCTCTTCTAAAAGGATGATACTCCCCTTTTTATATTTTTTACGAACACCGAGTGCAGCAATATGCTCAAGATCTTTATCGCTTAATTCGCTAAAAATAGGAACATTGCGAAGCACTTCGACTTCTTCTGACATTGTGGTCCCCATGGGAAAAATTATTGAACAATCAGCAGTAAACTGGGTCAATATAGAGGGTGTTGTGATGAAAGTCAAGAAAGGGTGAAAAACAAAAATTACCGAAGTAGGTAGATGTTTTTGTCTTCACAAGCAATAATTAATGAGTTCTTCCAGACAAGCGGTGTAGTTTTAATTCGGCTTTCGAAATCTCTTTTCCAAAGCACCGAGCCATCAACTGGTGAAATAGCATAGACAAATTGATCCAATGATGTCACAAATATTGCTTGCGGTGTTATTATGGGGGTAGTATTTATTGCACTTTTTGATTGGAATTTCCATATGAGCGAGCCATCGGAAATGGAAAATGAAGAAATGGAACCATCCATCAACGGAACATAAATAGCGTTGTTATCTATCGCCGGAGTAGACATGATCATATTTCCGACAGAGATTTTTCGTTCTAGAGCACCGGATGCAGCTGCCAGTACATAAAGATTCGAATCGCGTGATCCGGCAAAGATTTTCCCGTGTGCCTCTGTGATACCGGCAAACACACCGTTTTTTGTTTTGTATTTCCATTTGACTGAACCGGTGTTCATATCAAACGCAAAAACTGTCCCATTCGTATTCGCACAAAAAACAAGTTCACCCGATACGCATGATGATGATCTGATTGGATACCCAGTATCAAACACCCATTTTTTGGAACCATAGGCAGCTTCAAAACAATAGAACTTTCCATCCAAACCACCGACAAACAACAGATCATCCTTAATCGCCGGAGATGAAACAACCCCGCCGACATTTTGTGTCCAACGGATATCACCATCTTCCGTATCAATTGAGAGAAGATTTTCACTATTTGCTTCGGTTCCAACGATAAGATATTTTTTATAAAAAATAGGAGAAGATGACACAGGTGCAAAGGTCTTCATGTAACTGACTCGTTTTCCAGTTTCAATATCCACAGCGTGCAGTTCCCCCTGCAATGTGCCCATGAATAAAATATTTCCAATAACAATCGGAGAGCCATTGCCAAACCCCGCCGATGCATCATATTCCCAAATTACCTTTAAGGGAAATGTAAATGTCGATGAATCTGTAAACTCGCGGGAAGCAGTCTTCCCAAACATTGTGACATCATCCGATGAATGGCGTATTGGAGCGCGAAGTTTAAGCAGCGATCCACATCCGCTTAAGACTGCAGAACAGCCAACGATTATTAACGACAAAAAAATGGATAACCGATTAGATCTCACTAAAAATCCCATCCGAAGAAGAATTGGTAGAACAGTCCTTTTTGAACTTCATTGAAGTCATTGATGATCCGTTTGCCGACATCATAGCGAAGCACCAGCACACCTCCAATATTCCACCGAAGGCCGCCGCCGAAACTTCCCAGAGTTTTGCGGTAAATATCATCCCACGCCGTACCGACATCAAAGAATGTGGCGGCACGGAACGATCCGAGTCCAAAATTGGCAAATGGAAATTTGATTGCCAATTGGTCAACGAACGGAAAACGGAATTCATGACTCATCAGCCATAATTTTTTCCCGCGGATAGACCAGCGAGGCCAGCCGCGCAAATCCCAGCTTCCCCCCATAAAAAATCTTCGCGCCTCTTTCCCTTCGTTCACCATCATCGTAAACCGCGATGCAAGAGAAGTCCGATCGCTCATTCTATTGTAGGTTCTATAATCTGCAATGGCGGTATAATAACCGACGTTTCCATATTGAACATCCTGTGTATAGGCAACAGTTGTTGTAAAGCGCGAACCGTCAATCGGTCCCGTTTGCAGCCAGAGGGAATTATCATGAACGAAAGTCAACGAATTGGAAAGGATCAACGCTTTGCGCGGACGAAGGTTGATGTAATTATCTTTATCCGAATTGCTGAAACTTATTCCCGCTTCAATCCTCTGGAATTTTGAGAGAGGATAACTCAAAACAAAATAACCTCCAAAACTCCGCTCATAGTAAAAGAGATCGGGATCGGTAAGATCGTACCGACGACCGGCAAAGTGGAAAATTCCAGAAGCATAATTCATTCGTTGACCGAGCGAAACGCGCGTGACTGCCAGATTGAAGCTACCGAGAAATTCATCCGACGATTGCGCGTTATTATAGAGCAGAAAATAGTATTGATCGTTTCCTAATACATCGCTGACAGCTATTGCAGCACCGCCGGATGTACCAAACACAGGATCGGTGGCAACCTGGCTTTGAGCAATATCCAAAGAATATTCTCCACGGTATTCCTCAAATTTTACGAGAGAATCCGACAATATCATCTTTGGCTGCCATGATGTCAACGTTGTCGGGAGAGAGAATTGATGATGAGTCAACGACGAGTCAATATCCACCGACGCTTGGGGAAGCGTATAAATTTTAAAGCTATAATTTTCAAAACCGGAAAAAAGAATCTCGTCATGATCGGTCCACTGCGGATCGAACGCAGCACTCGTAAAATGGGTTACTTTCGTCATCGTCGAATTTTGTTGACCAATCTGTGAGGCAGGAATACTCCAAATATTTTGCGCCCCGTCGCGATTGCAGACAAAGGTTAAATATTTCCCGTCAGGAGAAAATGAAGGGGAATAATAATTCTCTTCACCGTAGGTTACCGCAGAAATATTTTTCGTATCAATATCCAATCGATACAAATTATAGATATCCGAACGGTCGAAATTATTCCTATCCGAACTGAAGATGATTTTTTGTCCGTCCGGAGACCAGACGGAATTGCGATCATCGTATGGATCATTTGTCAACCGGATCAATTCTTCGCGCGGCAGATCATAAACATAGAGATCCATTCTGCCGGACATATCGCTCGCTGCAAAAATTATTTTTTTTCCGTCAGGAGACCAATTCGGAGAGACATAGACGACAAGCTTCGGAAATTGAAATGTCCTGACAAGTTCCTGCTTCATAACATCGTACAAATGCAGGGCATCTGTCTCCCCCTTTTTGGTGATAAAGGCGAGCATACCATCTTTTGAAATATCCATCTTACTCTGGAACACATGGAACGATTCGAAGTCGTCGCTCTTTTCCCCTTCGATCACCAGTTGCGGTTCTCGATCTTCCTCTGTTTCACCATCCAGATTCACTTTGTAGATAGAAGTGTAGCCCGTATGGTTACCGATGAAATATACTTCGCGCAGAGAATCATTCTTGAAAAAAACCGGCTTGGTATTAAATCCTTTTTTTACCACCGTTGTTGATACCTGACTGGTAAAATCACTTGTTGAGAGAATAGGATAATATCGTTTTTTGAATGCATAGATCCATTCTTCATCCAATTCTTTATAATTTTTGCCTATGGTCGCCTTCATGATTTCGCTGAAGGAAGAACTTCGCCAAAAATTTTCCAAGAGCAACATGATTCGTTCTTCGCCGTATTTTTCTTCAATATACTTCAAAATGTATTGACCCTGCTTATACATTAAGAACGTACCGTAAATCGATTCCATGTTTTGAAGAGGAACGATATAATTATTCAGTACAGCATCACGAATCAACATTTCGGATTGATCGTCTGCATCCGTCGACCAGACTTCGGCAAGCCCCTCGGTAAACCAAAGCGGCGGCATACGATCTTGCGGCAATCGATGATCGATCAGAACGCGGGAGATCTTACTATGCATAAAGACGTGCACCAATTCGTGTCGGATAACATGCCGGAATCGGGAAAGCGAACCATCCGCAGGAATAACAACTCTCCCTTTCAAAAATTCAAAGAAGCCGCCGACTCCTTCAGGAATAAATCCTCCGGTGGTATTCGTCTGCTGGAAATGCAGATGGGAAGAATAAAAAATAAGCGGCACGCGATTAGTAAGTGAGTGATTCACTTTACTTTCAAGCTGCCGATATGCCTCTTCAGCAAAATATGCACCTTGTTGCGCAAGTTCTTTCATCTCAGGATAATAATAGATGTCGAAATGTTCGGTGCGAAGGATTTGCCAATTGAATTCCGTGTATTGGACTTTATTGTGGCCGAAGTATGAAAATTGAGCAGCGAGCGGAATTGTGCAGCAGGCTATGACAATGATATAAAAAATTGATCGGCGCATGGAGGCATCTCTTTCTCCTAGAAACTACATTTTGGCGGAGAAAGTATCAATTGATAAATGTAAATAATAAACATTGGGTATTTTTGATGTTTTATCATCTCGAGTAACAATTGGGTGGCAAAAAAGAGGAACCGACAAGTTTCGCAAGTGCGTTGGTGACGGTTATTGCCTTCTTAAGAATTTTTTTGGTTTCTGTTTTTCCTTTTGACGGGAGCAGCGGAAGATCATTACATGGCTTGTTTTTATTATAAGACATTTGATAGGGGCCTTCAATGACCTTGTTTTATGAACGAGGGCAATATAAAAATAATAATGCCCTCGTTGCAACTATGAGGTCATTGGATGACTATTTTAAAAACCACTGTTTTTGTTAAGTTTTCACTCTCAATTAGGTGCATGGAATTCATTCCATAACTACTTTAAAGCAATGATTCTTAGGAATGTTGAATAGGATAGTCAATATGAATTTTGTTCACAGTGTTATGGAGTTGGAATGGCTGCAAATGAGCGTATATTTCTGTTACGGTAATGGTACTATGGCCAAGGAGTTTCTGCACTTCATACAACGGAACACCATCTTGCACTAACCAACTTGCAAATGTATGTCTTAATGAGTGAATATGAAGCCCTTTCTTTTTCACTCCACTCAGTGTTACTATATCTTTAAATTTATGCGTTATAAAATTTCCACTTATTTTTCTATCAATATATGTGAAAACGTAAAATTCAGAATCAGCATTAAACTTTTGTTGCAGCATAGGTATCAGTTTGTTGTGAATGGGAATTATCCTCTTTTTCCCTGCCTTAGTTCTAAATGATGGACTTGAAACTATCTGAATTGTTTTCTTTTCGAGATCAATATTTTTCCATTGTAGATTAATTATTTCGCTTCTCCTCATACCAGTCAAAACACCGAACAGTATCAAATCCTTAAACCAATCTTCTTTGATTGTATTATAAAACGAGGAAAATTCTTCCTTCGTAAAGTATTCTGGAAATTTTTCCGGTACATAACACAACGCTTGTAGCGAGAAAGGATTTTTTGAGATACAATTCCATCGTAAAGCCTTATTGAGCAAACTTCTAAGGTTGCGAAGTTCGATATTTACCGTTACAGGAGAAACCTTGGTAAGCCTAAGAGATTTATATTTATCCCAATGAAACGGCGTTAGTGATTCCAGTGTGACATCCCCAATTATTTCAAGAAAAAATTTCTTCGTGAGTCCATACAATTCCACTGTTCCCTCCCGCAGGTTATTTTTTGAAAACTCTATAAATTCGGAATAGAACTGAGAGAATAATTTAGGGCATGTTCTTCTCTCCCTATCAATGTTGAATGACATTAAGAATTTTAATGCATCGGATTTTAGACGCGCTCTTGTGGAAACTTTATGAGTGCGCCCAAATTCATTTTTGTAATACAGATAGTAAATACCGTATGGAGATTTTGATAGAAACATAATAACTCCTTCCCTTGATATACATAAAGCGTGTCGCATGGCTTGTAAAAAGATTAGACAGAAGGGAATATTAAAAGTTGCTAGCAGCCATCTCTAAAACTCAAAATTATGGTCATTCTGAAAGTAGCATCAGATTTGACGACAAGTTTTTTAACGCACGGCACCTCCCGTTTTTTGAGATTCCGCCTTGCGGGATTCCCAAACGCGGAACCGAACAACGGGGCTTCGCTGCACATTTTTTGGAAAAAAATTCTGTGGGTTGCTCAGGATGGCAATAGTTTCATTTTTGAGCTGTCTTCTAGATATTTCTGAAAAAGTCATTGCGGTGAGGATGGCAAAAAGTGAAAAAATGCAGATTACATCTGATTATTTTACTTTTTGATGGCTGAGTTATAGTTTTTCAATAAAAACTTCGCCACTCCGAAAAAACCCTTTGGTGCGGCTTTCCGCCAAAAGAAAAAGCACGGAGGAAATCCGTGCTTTTATTTGTGCTTTGCGTCTCAGTGGTGAAATGCTATTTCACTTTTCCCAATTCTTCTTTTAAGAAATCAATTTTCTTTACAGGGCTCGGATCGACACCGTTTAAGATTGCAAGATAAAAACTAAACCAGTCGGCAAGATACAACAAGGAAAATGTCCGTGCGAGTAATGATTTACCTTCGGAATATACTTCAGTAATACCGTCCGCAAGTCCGCCAATAATTTCTTTGGACACATCCATGCGAAGCTGTATCCGTTTGTAATCCTGCGCGTCGCGAAGAATAACGATATGAATTTTTTTCATAATGTCTGTCAGCACTTCCCAGCCAACTATTTCGTTATGATTTAATTCGGGAAAGACATGTCCATACGCAAGTGTTTTGGCATTTTCCGAAATCTGTCCGCGCCATCGTGTATTGACTGTATCGAATTTATCCGCACCGGAATAAATGAGCGGAAGCTTTCCCTGTAATGCCTTCGCCAGATTGAGTGCGCGATTATCCGATGCATCATGATTTGAATACGTTGCAGACAATGTGTTCAACAATGCAAGAGTCTCTTTGATCTCTTTCTTCTGGTCTTTGATGAATCTAAGTTTACTCAAAGTAATCAATGTTGGGAAGAATGAATACCCTAACGCTGCACGTGGCGGGAGTCCGCCGGGAATTTTGATATACGGATGTTTGTATTTCTTCGCCATCCGTTCCACTTCACCACCGGAAGTAATACAGAAAATCATCGCTTTCCGTTTGATTGCATCTTTGTAGGCGGAAACAGTCTCTTCTGTATTGCCGGAATAACTCGATACTATTACAAGTGAATTCTTACCGACATACTCCGGAAAATAATAGTGGCGATTAACGATCACCGGAACATCACATTTATCTGCAAGATATGCACGAAGCAGGTCACCCCCGATTGCGGAACCACCAAGACCCGTGATAAGAATATTTTGAATCTTTTTTATCTTAAGTTTAATTTTTGCTGCGTTGCCGATGACAACAGCTTCTTCAGCTTGTTTTGGAAAATTCAGAATGAGGTTTCTCATTCCTTTGGGGTCGTGTTTGGAAATTAGTTCGTTCATAAAAAAAGGTTTAAAGGTTAAGGATTCAGGGTTCACGTTTCAGGATTCAAGTTTCAGGATTCAGTTTGAATCCGATAATACTTACTGAATCGTGAAACATGAAACGTACTTCTGTGTTTATTATTCAAGTAACAACTCAGGCACCATGGTGTGTAAATTTACACGGAGAAAATCTTTAATATCGTCTTCCGTTTTCATTTCAAGAACTCTGTTCGCAATTTCTTCCGCTTCCGCACAAGAAACCGACCGGATGATCTTTTTAATTTCCGGAAGAATATGAGGTGTCATACTGAATTCATCAAGTCCTAATCCTAGCAGCAGTAAAATAGCAATCGGATCGCCGGCCATTTCGCCACACATGCTCACCGGTTTTCCGACACGGTGTGCTTCCATAATAATGGAGCGGATTGTTTTAATAACAGCTGGATGAAATTCTTGATACAGTGACGAGACAACTTCATTTCCTCTATCCACTGCAAGCAAATATTGAATGAGATCGTTCGTTCCAATACTCAGGAAGTCAACTTCCTCCGCGATTTCACCTGCAAGAATTGCGGCAGAGGGAACCTCGATCATGGCGCCGATCTTAATGTTCTCGTCGAACGGAACATGCTTTTCACGCAGTTCTTTTTTAGCAATCTCAAGATATTCCTTTGACTGACGAATCTCTTTAATGCCGGAGATCATCGGAAGCATGATCCAGATTTCGCCATAAGCGCTTGCGCGAAGCATTGCCCGTAACTGAGTGAGAAATACTTCCGGCCTATCCAGTAATAGGCGGATCCCTCTCCATCCCAGGAACGGATTATCTTCACTAGTGGAGTTTGACACAACCTTGTCACCGCCGATGTCGAGCGTTCGCATCACGACCTTATGCGGACGAGATTTTTCTACAACAGCACGATATTCTGCGTACTGCTCATCTTCACTCGGATAGTTTTCGGTCCGCAAGAAGAGACCTTCCGTTCGGTACAATCCTACGCCGGTAGAGCCTTGCGTATGAACATTTCCGGCTTCGTCACTGAATTCAATATTGCAGGATAAATGGACAATCTTTCCATCCATTGTTTGAGCAGTCAATTCACGGATTTCTTTTAACCGGGTTTCAAATTGCTCGTGTTCTGTTTTCCGTTCAATACAGCGCGCGATCGTTTCCTCGGTCGGATGAAGCGTAACGTTTCCTGTATAACCATCAACAATAATTGTATCGCCCACCTGAACATGCTTAGTGATCACTTTCAGTCCAACGACAGAAGGAATATTCAACGAACGAGAAAGCAGTGCGGCGTGAGAAGTGACTCCACCCATATCCGTGGCATACGCCAGCACTTCGTTCCGGCTGAATAACACGGTATCGGCAGGTGTGAGTATTTCGGAAACAACAATCGAATTAGGCTCAAAACGTGAAATCAATTTTTCTTGTTGAATATTTCTGATGACTCTGTTCTTTACATCCTCAACATCATGTGCACGCTCGCGCATATATTCATCGGATGAGTTCATCATCATCTGCTGATACTTCGAGATTTCGCGATGCACTACATATTCGGCGCTCTTCAAATCATTCTGGATCCGTTTTCGGATCGATCCAAACAAGACTGAGTCCGACAAAATCATAATCTGCGCTTCAAAAATTTTTGCTTTCTGGCTACCCACTTTCTGCTCGGTCAACTGAAGCACTTTCAGCAATTCCTTTTCGGACCGATCCACCGCATGCTGCAGCCGTTCCAATTCAAGGCTGATTTCGTTTTCCCCGATTGATTTTTCTTCAACGCGCGGCGCCTGCTTGGCGAAAACATACGCTTTGCCAATAATTATTCCCGGTGATGCCGGAATACCATGAAGTACTATTTCGTTCTTTTGTCCCATTATACTTCGTCAAATCCTCGTTCAAATAATCCAACAACAGCCTGCGCTGCCTGCTGCTCATCGGAACCGTCAAATTTCAGTTGCAATGTAGAGCCCTGTTCCGCAGCCAATGTCATCACACCAATAATACTTTTCCCATTGATCTCAAATCCATCTTTGTAGATGAAAAACTCCGATTGAAATTGCGCTGCTAATTTTACCAACGCAGCCGCGGGCCGCGTATGCAATCCTGCCCTGTTTTTAATGGTTACATCTTTTTCAATCATAAATTAAAACTGCCTGTTCAACACCATATTGGAGAACCAGAAGAGCATCTCGCGTGCGGGTGTGTCCCGTAATTTTTCCAACTGGAGATTCGCCTGGCGAATATCTTTGTCTATGGACTGCTTTGCAAGTTGAATGATATCATACCGTTCGTATAAATCCTTTACCAACGGTATATTCTTTTTTGAAGTCCCTTTATGCTTAATAATCGAACTGATCAGTTTCTTGTCCTTCCCCTGCGCCCGTTCATAGGCCTTAATCAAGAGGAATGTTTTCTTCCCCTCCACGATATCGCCGCCGATTGTTTTGCCGAACTCCTTTTCATCTGCTATCACATCAAGAAGATCATCCTGAATTTGGAATGCACGGCCGATATAGGTCCCAAAAGAACGGAGCGCTCGAATCTCGCGTTCCGTCCCCTCTCCTATCAGTGCGCCGATCTCGGAAGAGACAGAAAATAATTTTCCGGTTTTTTTTGCGATCATCAAAAGGTAATCATCAATGGAAACATCGTGCAATGTTTCAAATTCCTTATCGTATGCCTGACCTTCGCATACTTCCACAACGCCTTCCGTAAAAACATCAGCAACTTGTGCAATGGCTTTGGATTTCGTTTTTAACAATTCCCGATATGCCAGTGCTACTAGTTCATCACCGACGAGGATCGCTACATTATTATCCCACCGCACATGCACGGTTGCGCGCCCTCGCCGTGATTCAGCATTATCCATAATATCATCGTGCACGAGCGTAAAATTGTGCAGCACTTCAATAGCAATGGCTGCATTCACCGCTTCGTTCATTGTCCCGCCGACTGCTTCGCAGGAGAGAACAATCAGCAGCGGACGAATCCGTTTCCCGCTGGCAGAAAGAACATATTTCATCGGCTCATAGAGCGATACCGGTTCATTCTTCCGGACGCAGGAATACATTTTCTGATCGATTAAGGATTTGTATTTTTGATATTTTTTTTCGAACGATTTCATTTTTTTCGCTGCAATGCGTTACTGTTTCGTAATTGTGTTGTTGAAGATACGCCAATCAAGAACATGGCACCGGTATATTCCCGCATCCATTGTTCAATTTTTTTTCGTAATTTTTTTTTGCCGCCGGACACTAACGCCTTCAACATTGGCCGTGCTGATGATGTTATATCTGCTCCGAGCGCGATCGACTTTGCGCAATCAAGTCCATGAACGATGCCGCCAGATGAAACAACTGTCAGTTCAGGAATTCTCTTTTTTAAGTGAACAACATCTTGCAATGCATCGGTTGTTCTCATTCCCCAATCCCAAAATGGATCCCAATCTGCCTGCTCTTCTTTAGTATGTCGCAAAATCTCCACTCCCGCCCAACTTGTTCCTCCGGCACCTGCAACATCAATATACCGTACTCCAACATTTATTAATCGTTCCGCAACATCTTTTGAAATGCCTGCGCCAATTTCTTTCACAATAATAGGGATCGGCATTTTCTTCACTAATGTTTCAATGCCGTTCAACACACCGCGAAAGTTTGTATTCCCTTCCGGCTGCAGAAATTCCTGTAATGGATTAAGATGAACGGCAAAAGCATCTGCCCGGATTAATTCCGCAAGTTTTAATATCGGTGAGACATCGTTTAGTTTTGCTACTTCCGGTGCGCCGATATTTCCTATCAACGGAATAGACGGAGCAGCTTTTCTTGCAATGGAAAATGAAGAATGATATGTGGAATCTTCCATTGCTTGACGCTGACTTCCGACACCCATTGCCAGATGATACTCTTCACATACTTCCGCTAATTGACGGTTGATCTTTTCCGCTTCAGGGTAACCCCCTGTCATACAGGAAATCATCAGCGGAAATGATAATTTTTTTCCGAGAAAATCGGACGAGGTTTCTATCTCACTAAAATCTATTTCCGGAAGCGCGTTATGAACAAATTCCCATTCTTCAAATCCCGACGTTTTAGCTCTAAACGCAACATCTTTTTTGATCGTCAATTCAACATGATCGCGTTTGCGGGAAGTTGTTGTTCGCTTTTTCATTCAAAAAATAATAGCCAAATAATAAGGAATATGCAAGAAAGGGAAAATTGAGTTTTTTTAATGCTGATCTTCTGATAATGAAGCAGCACGAAAATACTCAAACGGTCGAAGGGCTGTGATGGCACTGACAACTCCCTTAAAAACAATCTCGCCGAAAATAATGGAAACAATTTCCATATTGGAAAAGAGACCGGCAAATGCAATAAGATTAAACAGAAGACTATCAAGGGGGATACTGACAGAATTACTTTTTAAAACTCGCATTCCCCACGTATTTTTGATGAAGTGTTGATAAATCTCCGTATCGGCTGTTTCCGCAAGAATGATAGCAATTAAAGAGGCCGCGACAATTCTCCATTCAACCCCGCCAATTACCGTGACGATCAGATTTAATGCCGCAGCAACGACAATCATGATATAGACATTTTTTCGTCCCAGCTTGCTATGGACACGGTCGCGTGCCGTAAATGTGATACCAAAAATAAACGTTGCGATGGAGACCTGGCCAAAAAATGGAAAATGGATAAACCACGTTGCGGTATAATTTGCGGCAAGTGTTGCGAGAATATAAATAAGAGCAAAAATCATTTTGAACTAAAAAATTGCCTTCCAAAGTTCCAGTTTTTTTGTTATATTAAGCAGTAAATTTTTTCGGGAAGTAGCTCAGCCCGGCTAGAGCGCTTGCTTTGGGAGCAAGAAGTCGCAGGTTCGAATCCTGTCTTCCCGACACAAAAATCCTCACGTAATAGTGAGGATTTTTTGTTTTAAATAACAAACACTCAATATTAAAATCGAATCCTGATTCATCGACAATACTCAATTTGAATGAATTCTTAGAAGAAAATAATCATTTTCCCTAAAATTTGGAATGAAAATTTTGTATTTTCTTTCGTCCCAATCATACTATAATAAAGAATGACAGTATTCTCACGATTCTCCTTTCATCATCGCATTTTTGTCCTTGTTGGGCTATTTGTCGTCATTTCCATCGGTGTCATGTGGTTCTTCATCCGTCCACTCTATGAACGGCAGGTTGTGGAAGAAAGAACAACGGTCGTTCAACAACTGCAACATTTTGCCATCCGATCAATCGACGAAAAATTGGAGCAATGGATTAACATCGCACAGTATCTTGGATGGAATCTCCAGACCAGACCAAGCGACGTTAATGTATTAATTCGGCAACAGATCGCATTCGATACTTCGCTTATACAGATTATTGTTTCATCTCCCGAACTTTCAGATGAATTTATCGCCACGAGTTCTTCTCAACCCACTTTTACTTTCACCGGCAGCAATGATTCGTGGATCGTTTCGCAAAGAGATACCTCCATCTCAACTCTGTGGGTGAACGATACCTCAGCGGATCAACTGATCTTCGGCATTCAAAAAAGAGTTCTTATTGATGCCAAGACAATCTACCTTACGATGTTTGCGGATTCAAAGTACTTGCTTCGACAACTGGATAAATTGCCCATTGGAGGAGCATTTGCTGTTCAAGTCGGCGGAAAAGATGGATTCATTTACAGAAACGATTCCGTTACATTTCCGATCGTGTCTGAATCGTGGCAGAACCTGACAGTGATGCAGGACGTTCTTGTTCAAACGACCGAATGGAAGATTCTATTCTCAAAATTCTCTGCCGTTCCGATGTATTTATTGATCGGAATTCCCAAAGAAGTGATCATTCAGCCGGTGAAGAACTTGTTATTATATTCTATTACTATTGTCCTCAGCCTTACCTCGCTTGTGGTGATCTTTGGATGGATTTTTTCACATCAACTTTCGAAACCAGTGACACAGCTAGTTCATGATGTTGAACAATTGAAAACATTGGATTTTTCCCGGCCGATTACCGTACCAAAATTACGTGAGATTGCATCTGTCGCTGCAACAGTTGAATCGATGCGGACAGTATTGGAACGGTACCAGCGCATCAATGTTGAGAAGATTATCTTTGAAGAGTGGAAGAATAAATTTTTCCTCGCGCACAGTGAGGATGGCATTTGCATTACAGACGGTAACGGTTCCTTCACCTTCATGAACGACCGTTTTATCCAGGTGAATGATGAACTGCAGAAATCCGCGCCGGTGCAGAACAAACAGGAGCTCTTTGCCCATCCAAACATCGAACGGTCAAAAGAAACATCACGTGAAGAGCTTAGCGGACCATACAGAATCTCATTCACTCAAAAGGAGATCAAAGTCATTTTTATGAATGGCGAGCCGCAGTATTTCAGCCTGCACGATGTGACCATCGATCGCGACACCGAACAATTGGGATCGCTCATTGTTCTTCATGACTTGACGAATGACCGAATGATCGACAAGATGAAAACCGAAATGATGAACTTCATTGTCCACGAATTGCGAAATCCGTTGAACAGCATCATGGGATTCACATCGTTTATGGTAGATGAACCCGACATGAGTCTTGAAGAGCGGATGGAATACACTAGAATTATTCGGGAAAGCAGCAAGACGATGAACCAGCTCGTCAATCGTTTCTTGGATGTCCAACGTTTAGAATCCCGCACGGTTGACTATCATAAAGAAATGACTGATCTGGTATCGATGGCAAAAGCCGTTTGTGATTCACAAAAGCCTCAGCTGGCTGCAAAATCAATTGCGTTGACATTTTCCGCGGAGGAAGGAATCCCTCACACAACTGTTTCTCCCGAACTCATGCGGGAAGCATTTTTAAATTTAGTCTCCAATGCAATCAAATACGGCGACGAAAACAGAACAATCAATGTTGAGTTGAAACAAAAGGATGATCACATCCTTTTTATCATTACTGATCACGGTTACGGCATCTCTGCCGAAGATCAGCAAAAATTATTTTCTAAATTTTTCCGTGTAACATCAAATAAAAAAGCGGCAACACAGATCGGAACCGGACTGGGCCTTGCTCACGTAAAAGAAGTGATGACGTTCCATAAAGGACTTGTCGCACTCGAGTCAAACTCGAACATCGGCTGTAAATTCACATTATCGATTCCTATCGTATGATGAAATATTGTTTTTTCATTTTTGTGTTCGTCTGTGTCCAATGCACATCCGCACAGATCACATTTTCTTCGGGCGATATCAACAAAAAAACGGTTGAATTAACCGGAGATGCCTCTGCGTGGGCTGTAGTCGTTGCGTTTGCGGAACAGAATGTTGAATCGAATTCTTTTACCCTGTCCAACGATGCGTTGAAACAAATTAAAACGTTCTCACAGCTTCACAAAAAAATAAAAGAGGGGAAAGAATTCTTTCATAAATTATTAAAAGCCGGTGCTCGGGTTTTCGCACCGGAAGAATTGCAAAAGGCAACATCATTTGGAGTAGATTACGATACATATGTGCAAGCGGGAAATTTTACCGAGTTGACAAAATCCGGCGGGTTGTATCTGCAGTCACTGGAAAACATCCGTAAAGAGATTGAAAAAAAACGGAATGAGGATATCGACGCACTAATTGCCGAAAAAAATGGGGAGGTGAATCGACGAAAAGGATTCCTCGGAGAATGGAAAGGGGCAAATAAAGGAGACATGCTTGCCCAAGCGGATGGCATTAAAACGGGAGATGCCAGTTTTGCACAGCTTGCATTCACCGACGGCGTTGAAGTAATGGTCGATCCGAACTCCACTGTGGTGATTCGCGAATCAAAAATGGATAAACTCGATCAAAGTATCCGCCGCGACATTGCACTGGTCAAAGGAAGTCTACTCACCAAATTGACCGAAAGCGCAAAAGAACGGAACAATTTTACGTTTCAAGCAGGAACATCGGAATCACAAGTTCGCTCCGGAAAATTTTGGGCGAGCGCTGTGGAAGAACGACGGATAAAACTTTCCAATTATGACGGCACAATGGATGTCACCGCAAACAAGGCAAAAGTAAAATTACGATCCAACGAAGGAACCGTCGTCGAGAAAGGAAAAGATCCTCTCCCGCCAGTTCAACTGCTTTCCCCTCCGCAGCTTGCCTGGAACGGAATCGATTCCGTAATCTATTCTGACAATCTTTCGTTGAAATGGAATACCATTGCGGCATCCACCGGATACAAAGTTGAACTGTGTAAAACGAAAGAGTTTAATACGACAATCAAAAATTTTACAACAGTCCAACCTCTTTTGAAGTTAGAACATATTGAACTTGGTGTCGTATTTGTTCGATTGACAGCTCTCGATAGGTTCGGCCTTCGCGGAATGGAAAGCCCGGCGTACAAAATACTCCGCGTTGAAGACAAACTGCCGCCGGCAATCTATGTTGAGGCATGGGAAACTGACCGCCGATATACCGCTCTTCCCCGCCTCACAATCAATGGAAGCACTGAAGCAGATGCAACGTTTATAGTAAACGGGAAAGTGACTCCACTTGACGAGAACGGAACATTTTCATTGAATGTTTCTGCTGAACTGGCAGAAAAAAAAATCACATTGAAATCAATTGACCGATCCGGAAATGCTAGAGAGCGAATCCTTTCAATAGTACAGATCGATACAAACAGAGTGAACAAAATTGATTGGAACTGTCCTGTTGAAGGGATAACATTATCCCCGACGACGGAAGAGATCTCGGCAAGCGGAACAGCTTATCCATCAATGAAGGTGACAGTGAAGCATGCGGAACAAAGTTCCGTTGTGCAAACCGACTCACAAGGAAATTGGGCTGTCTCTCTAAAACATATAAAAGGTGCACAATTGACGCTGGTTTTTGAGTCAATTAGTGATAATATTGTAGTCGCTTCAAAAATTTATCAGGTAGAATAAATGCAGGTTGGTCTGTTGTTCAGCAACATTATTATAGATCGGAAATTATTGGCTTCATTGTCTAAATATATTGGACAAACAGGAATGGTATTTTTACTCCTGTTATTCTGTTCTTCATTTCTGTATTCACAAGAAGTGTTTCTTTCCGTTTCCGGGAATAAAGCACTCGTGAAAGAAACCGGTGACAATACCCATCAATATGATTTTTGGATCAAGCCCGAACTTACTGCAAGGAACGCAACGTTACACATTTTTGATGCAGGTTTAGGCGGAGTTGCGGATATTATTCTGGGAACAATGGAGACAAAAACGACATTTGAACTTATTCCGTTCGATGCGTTATATACATATTCAAATGGAAAACTTTCCGTTACCGCAAAAACTGCAAAAGCAAATGTAAAACTGACAACACTGGACGAACAACAATACTACAATCGCTGGAAAAAATTTACAACACTCGATCAGTCCTCCAAGAATGGGTGGATTCTCCGGGTTCGCGGTGGCGACGGAAACGACGTCAACAGTTTTCAATTGATTGTAGCAGATTCAAATTCTGTTACATCCCTTCGTACTGATTGGTCTATCCTCGCGATTGATCTCTCTGTCTGTTTATACCGTGTGCCGCCAACAGCGGAAATGCAGCTTCGTCCTTTTCAACCTCTTGACAATACAATCTCATCGTTTGTATCGATGGGTGAAGAACAGGTTCATGTTGGTGTTCGGGATGAATTCGGAAATTATTCAACACTTCCGGTGGCAAATCGGTTCTTTCTGTCAACACTTCCCAATGGAATGAAAAACAGCTGGGGATTGACGATCACTGGTTCTCCTCTTAAAGTGAACAATCTAGTGATTAAAGGAGCCACCTCTCTCATTCTGTGGGATCTCAAACCGACCATTGTCCGTCAACCGCAAAAGCCATCCATCGATGCAGTGCAATTAGCTGGTCCAGCTTGCAACAGCGTGGTACTTGCATTGAATGAAGCAACAAAGAAGAATCTTTTTGGCGGATTACCAAAATGGAGTTATGGAAAAACCATCATCGAAAAAGATTCCGCTGAAATTGATTTCCAAAAGCCCGGGAAGAATTTTGTTTCGGTATACATTCCCACGCGCGGCATGTATTTTCCGAAATATTGGGAACAACAGATTTCCGTTGTTGTGAATGCCGCACCGAAAGCGATCATCACCGCGGATAAACTCATCGCAGCACCGGGAGAGATCATAACACTCTCTTCCGAATCATCTTCCGATCCGGAAAATGCATCGTTGTCGTATCAATGGTTTGTCAACGGAGAATTTCGCGGCGATGAAAAAATTCTTACTCTCTCCAGTCTTTTGCCGACAACCTACGATGTTAAACTTGTGGTCAACGACGGCGCCCCGAACTCCTCCTGCACCGAAGCAGCGACTGAACAAAAGATCCGCATCAACGCACAACCGTATGTTGATGTGAATTTCAGAACGATCTTTGGGCGATCAACTGCAGTTCCGTTTGTTGTGGAAAATGATGCGGATAATGACAATGATGAGCTTGACTTTCTTTGGACAGGCAGCGGTATTGTCGGACCGAATAAAGGAAATTCGATTTCAATTAAACAAGATAAAGCCGGAACATACTCGCTCACATTAACTGCAAACGATAGAACAAACACTTCGAACTCCACTTTTACGCAGACGATATCATACCGAGTAAATGCGGAACCACTCCCATCGTTTGACCTGATAAAGCAGGCGGCTCCGGGAGATACACTGAATATACGAGCATCTGCAATTGATGAAGATAATAATTCCATAGCGTTCTCTTGGTCATCCACTGCTGGACATTCATTGACCGGTGAACAGACAGCAATCGCGTTTTCTTCGCCGGGAAACTATTCCATCACCCTCACGGCTGATGACGGCGAAAATGTTGAAAATTCTGTTCAATCCATCACCCGTGATATTCACATCAACGCGCCGCCAATGCCGGCGATTACTGCGGAGCGACGCTCGACATCCGCACGGCAAAAAATTTCCGCAGAGAAGACAACCGATGCCGATCAAAAAGAACTTGTGCATACATGGGATTTTGGTGACGGCACAACGGGAATCGGAAAAAATGTTGTGCATGAGTATCAACAAAGTGGAAGATACACCATCACTCTTACAGTGGATGATCGACAACGACAAACAAACAGTATCCAAAAAACTACGCATGAGTTAGCGATCAATCGTTATCCCACTGCGCAGTTCTCTCTTCCAACAAAATGGGAACCGACGCGTCCTCTGCAGGTTGATGGTTCACGCAGCAGCGATCCCGATGGATCAATCGCAGAATATAAATGGTTTGTTAATGGGAAAGAGGTTGCTACAGGAGCAAATCCTTCCATTACGTTTGCTGAAGCGGGAGATTATGCCGTTGCCCTAAAAGTAAAAGACAATTCCGGATTTGACGACGCTGTTGCGATTAAAACAATTCCCATCCACATCAACTACCCGCCAATAGTCCGGTGGAAAATGATTCCGGAAGTTGCTGAACCGGGTGTTGCTGTAACGTTTGATGCAAGCGGATCAACAGATAAAGAAACGAAAAAACTGACAACCGCCCGCTGGAGTTTTTCCGACGGAACGACTGCCGAAGGGATGAAAATAACAAAAACATTTTTACGTTCAGGGACAATCACCGTTAATACTGTCGTTAATGACGAATCCGGATTTGCCAATTCCGCACAATCGCTCCAAAAAAATATACTTGTAAATGCATCACCTCTCATTGTCACTAAAACATTGATCAAAACAAATTCTCGCCGCATTCTTCTTGATGCAAGTCAGAGTTATGATATCGATAAGCATGCCGTGAATTTTGAATGGCTCCTTCCTGATAGAACACGCGTCAATAAAGCAGCGTTCACCTGGGATGCGCCATCAGGAGGTGTTCATTTTATTACATTGACCGCAAATGATGGACAGGGGCGAAAGAACAGCATCACGCGAGAAACGATAAAGATTCTTGTCAACAGACCTCCTGTTGCTGTGGTTGACTCACTTGTTTATTCGTGTACCGGGCAAACAATTCTGTTTAACGGCTCACTCTCTTACGATCCCGACGGAGATGCAGTCTCAACAAAATGGGATTTCGGTGATGGTGCGGCATCCACAGAAACAAATCCTGCGCACACATATAAGACACCCGGATATTACACAGTAAAATTATTGTTGGATGACGGTTTTGCAGATCAACCAACAACGGCAACAATTCCAATCATTGTCGAAGGTTCTCCCGTCGCGTATCAAACATTTATCGATACGACCATTTGCGTTAATGTCCCCTTGGAATTTGACGGAACACGGAGCATCGATCCAAACGGACCGATCGGTTCGTATACGTGGGATTTTGGGGATGGAATAAATTCGCTTGGTTCTAAAGTTTCCCATGCTTACACAAAAGCCGGAACATATTTCGTTACACTGACAGTAGTTGGAAGCGGCAGCGGAAGATGCAGCAAAGTCAGTCAAATAACTTCTTCGATTCATGTAATCGAAGGGCCAACGGCAAACTTCATTATGCCGGAGCGTGTCAGCATTGGAGAACTGGTGAAGATTGATCCAGCCCTTTCCAAACCAAATGGAACTGTCTCCGCCGTACGATGGAAACTGGGAAAAGACACAAGCATCAACGCTGCTTCGTTAAACCAAATTCAATATCGATTTATGAAAGCGGGAACATACGAAATTGAATTGGTAATCAATATTCAATCGACATCAAACTGCAATACGGCGATGCTGATGAAAAAAATCATCGTCAATGAACCACCGATTATTGTTTGGAATATCCCGACCGATGCCGCACTGGGAGATCAACTGGCGCTGGATGCATCACATTCGTCCGATAATGATGGAATCATTGCACAGTATGATTGGAAAATTGACGGAAAAAAAATCGGAACGACGCCGATTGTTACCGCAGCGAATCTTTCCGCAGGGACTCATACTGTTGATCTCATGATCACTGACAATTCGCAAACAGCATCCCAATCCGTGAGCAAACAAACAACGGTGCGAATTAATTCAAAACCAAATCCGGTTTTTTCATTACCGGAATTACTCTATGAAGATGAAATCATTACACTGAAACCGGAAATACGAACTGATGCAGACGGTGACGCATTGAAGTTCTCTTGGAGAGTCAATGGAACTGTTGTTTCTCCGGATTCTGTGCGCTTCTCTGCCGGGAGAATGATCGTAACGTTAACGGCGGACGATGGAAGAAATGTTCGGAATTCGGTTGACTCCGTCCAAAAAGAATTCTTTGTCATCGCTAAACCCAATCTTGAAATCGAATATCCAAAAGAATGGATCATCGGCACAGAGATCAATGCAAACCAATTGTACGGCAACGGAATGATTAATTTTCTGATCAATAATCGCAGTGAGTCATCTTGGAAACCGATGACCTCCGGGAAACAATCCACTGCCATTGCATGGACTCCCAAAGAGAAACCGTTGGCACAAACATCATTCGATATCATGGCATGGGATTCGTTAAGATTCTCGGAAAAGCCGGAGACGCAAAATATTATTTGGAATCCGTCAAATCCAACGGTTATTCTTCACGCTCCTAATGTAAATCGTCCCGATAATGCAAACATAATCTATGAATGGCGAAAGGGAAAAGATTCATTTGGTGTAGGAAAAGTTGTTGACGGACTATTAAACAAAGGAAAAAATGTTTTTACCGTCCGAGCAATCGATCAGGATATTCAAGGTGCGCATCCGGTAGAGATTGATGTCGTCGTCAACTGCGAGTATTGATTTTACAGATAACAGAGAATGATTTGCAGATTTTGTTTTAAAAAAGTCCGACAGATATACCGTCGGACTTTTTTTATACTCATCCCCGGTATTTTTTGAACTTTTCCAATTTTTCTTTCAACACCGCTCTCTGTTCTTTCGTCAACGAGTTATGGAATTGTGTGTATTTTGCCACAGCAAATTGACGTAATTCTTTCCAAGCTGCTTCCCGTGCAGAGAACATTACATTCAGTTTCTCTTCGGTAATGGTTTCCTTATCCAAAACAGAAAAAAGATCGTTCACTACTCCTTCGCGCAATAATTTCATCTCGCTCTGTTTTGCGACAATCTCACCTTTTATAGAATTTAAAGTCTTCTGTTGTTCCGCCGTAAGATCAAGTTCATCGGTGATCTTTTCAGTAATCCAGTCGGCATGCTTCGCCATTCGCTTTGCACTATCCTCTTCTCTGTGAGTGCGGCACCCGAAATATGCCGTACTTGTTACAAGCAAGACCATTCCCATAACGATAAATTGTTTCATACTGCCTCCTGATGGTGATAAAATTATTGTAGATGGGGTTATGAAGTATGACGTAGCATCAAAAGAAATATTGTAATTAGGACTCTTCGCTCCGTTGACGAATATTTCTTTCCTTGTTCAACAAGTGAAATTGCGCTACATTTTTAGACCTTCTTTTGACACAATCCTATTGAGGTCATTCATGAAAACGCCGATCAAAATCTTTCCTGTTCCAGCTATCACATCATTGCAAGACATGATCATTCAATCTTCAAAAAGATATGGCGATAAACTTGCGCTTGAAGATTTGAACGACACACCGATACCGCGTTTAACATACGCAGCATTAATGAAACAAATTTTGAAGTTTGGTTCGGCTCTTAAAGCACTCGGGATCAAAGAGCGAAGTCATATTGCGGTGATCGGCGAGAATCGTGTTCAATGGGCGCTCAGTTATTTGACCATGTCATGTTTTAATTATGTTGTTGTTCCCATCGACAGAAATTTGCATCAAAACGAAATCCTGAATGTCATTCATGAATCCGATGCTGAAGCGGTTATCTTTACCGCCCAATATGAACAGATCTTTATCGAATCACATTCATCTCTTCACAACGTAAAGCACTATATTTCCATGGATCCGATATCATTGGGAAAACTTTTCCATTCCATGTCCGAATTGATCAGAAATTCTCACGGTTGCGCAATCGACGAACTTCCTAAGATTAATCCAAACGAGATGGGGGCTATCATTTTCACTTCCGGAACACTCGGAAGAGCAAAAGGAGTGATGTTATCGCAGCACAATATCTCCTCGAACTTGACGGCCATGCTCAGCATTTTTATGATGTACCCCAGCGACCGTTTTCTTTCCGTACTGCCGATTCATCACACATACGAATGCAATTGCGGGCTGCTTTGCCCACTGTATGCCGGTTCCTCAATCCATTTTGCGCGTTCGCTAAAAACTGTTGTGGAGGATCTGCAGCGCGTGAAAGCAACAATCCTGCTCGGTGTGCCGCTGTTGTACGATAAAATGTTCAAACGAATCCACAAAGGAATTCAGGAAAAAAAGACGGTGGCAAAAGTGCTTAACCCTCTCATTAAATTCACCGATATTCTCCAGACCGTTGGATGGAAAAATGCAAAAAAATCAATCTTCAAAGAGCTCCATCATAAATTCGGCGGTTCGATTCGATTCTTTATCGCGGGAGGTGCCGCTCCCGATCCATTGGTGGCAAAAGGATTACGGGATTTAGGATTCAATTTCATTCAAGGATATGGTCTTACCGAAACCTCTCCTATTCTCGCGCTGAATTCGCCCTTTAATCTGAAAGACGACGCTGCCGGTTTTCCGCTGCCCGGGGCCGAAATACGTATTCACGAACCGGATAAGGAGGGAATCGGCGAAGTGTTCGGAAGAGGTCCGAACGTCATGTTAGGGTATTATAAAAATCCGGCTGCAACGGCAGAAGTGTTTCACGACGGATGGTTCAAAACCGGCGACCTCGGATATTTTGATGACGATGGATTTCTTCATATCAGCGGAAGGAAGAAGAATGTGATCATTTCAAAATCAGGAAAAAATGTTTTTCCGGAAGAGATCGAAGATGTGTTAAACAGAAGTCCATTCATTTTGGAGTCACTGGTGTATGGCGCCGAAGATGCAAAACTTGATGAGATTATTTCTGCTCAGATTGTTGTTGATGCAGAGGCATTTATCGAACTGGCAGAATCAACCGGGAAAGAAATCACAAAAGATTTTCTTCATCAGGTCATTGCCGATGAAGTGTCAAAAGCGAACAAACAGATCAGCAGTTATAAGCAGGTCAGAAAATTTATCATCCGCGATCAGGAGTTTTTGAAGACCACAACGCAAAAGATTAAACGGTTTGCCAATCTTACGCCGCAGCCTGTAGAGGAGTAGAAATTGACTAGAAGCCATCTCAAAAATGAAACTATTGCCATTCTGAGCAAGCCTTGGATGTTTTTATACTAAGCGCAGCGAAGCCCCGTTGTTCGGGGTGCCGTACATGTAAAAAACTTATCGGCAAATCTGATACTATTTTCAGATTCTTCATCCCGATAGACAACATCGGGATTCAGAGTGACCGTGATTTTGTGTTTTTTAGATGGCTTTTAATAGAAGAAAAAGAAGGAGCCCACCTTAAATGTGGACTCCTTCGGACTTACCTTCGATGCCACGCCATAAAAATATCATCCTCAAATCCCCCGTTGACACTTCTGATCCGTTCCACTAAGCGCCCTTCCTGTTTGAAACCGAGTGATTCATAAAAACGAAGTGCGCGTTCGTTGCTTTCCCGCGCAAGCAATTCTATTCGGAGAATATCCGGACGATTCGCTTTTACATCATTCAACAGTTCGTTAAACAACGTTTTCCCGATCCCTTTTCCTTGGTATGCCGGATGGACAGCAATGGTAAGATCGCCTAGTACGTGAGCAAATGTTGTAAGACCGTTACCGTAGCAATGGATCTCACCAACAATCTGCACAGGATTATTTGTCACTGCAACGAGTTCAATACCATAAGTGATACTTTTGGAGACAAAATACTCAATATAGTCATGCGAAATCTCGAAAGCTTTTCGAGCAAGAGTTCCTTCCACTGCTGCTACATGTTTATAAAGCTCCTCGATGGCAGGGATATCATTAATAAACGATCTTCTGATGATAATGTCGTCCATCATATTTAAAATAAAAACGGCGCGACCGAAGCCGCGCCAAGTTTTTCACTTCGGCATATAGCCTTATTGTGATAAGATTTCAAAGGTAGTAAAGAAATCTTGATTCAAATATAATGCTTTTTTATTTGATGTCAACTGGTAAATTGTTCGAACTTGATAAAAATAAATAACACAAAATTGTCTGTTAAAATACCGTTATTCAGGTATTGTATTTTACTCTTAATTTGTTTACCTCATCGGTAATTACTACAACATAAACCTGGGGATCAATTTATATGGCAAAAATACTAGGACTTGATCTTGGAACGAATTCTATTGGGTGGGCTTTAATTGATGATGCATCTAAAATAATCATTAAAACGGGTGTAAGAATATTTCCGGAAGGTGTTAATAGAGACACCAAAGGGAAAGAGGTTTCAAAAAATGAAACACGAAGAGATGCTCGGCAAAAAAGACGGCAAACATTTCGCACAAAACTTCGAAAAAAACATCTGATTAAGACTTTGCAAGATGTAAAAATGTATCCTCTTTCCAGTGATGATAAAATATTAAGAGAATATTTTCATAATAGCCCTTACGTATTACGTTCTAAAGCCCTCATTGAAAAACTCACCTTATTTGAACTCGGAAGAATATTTTTTCACCTCGCGCAACGTAGAGGATTTAAGAGTAGCCGAAAAGCAGGAACAAGTGAAGAATCTGTCATCATGAAAGGTGATGAGAAAATAGGTAAGATTGGCATCATTGATACAAACAATGCAATAGAAAAAGGCTCATATCAAACCCTTGGAAACTACCTCAATTCGATAGACACAAAGGAACAACGAATTCGTAACCGATATACTACTCGCCAAATGTATATTGATGAATTTGCAAATATTTGGGAGAAGCAAAAGAAATATTATCCTGCTATACTTACCAATGAATTAAAAGAAAAAATCGGAAACACCAAAACAGGAATATTGTTTTTCCAACGTCCCCTCCGTTCACAAAAGGGACTTGTAGGGAAATGTACATTTGAAAATGGTAAAACTCGTTGCCCTATAAGTGCAATACCATTTGAGCTTTTTCGAACATATCAATTTATTAACTCAATAGAAATTTATAGCCCTGATGGTGAAATACTTAATTTAACTGATGATCAAAGAGAAGAAATTGTTTCTCTTTTTAATAGAAAAGAATCAGTAAAGTTTTTTGAAATCGTAAAACGACTTGGCTTTTTAAAGGGGTATAAATACAACTACAGTGCAGATGAAAAGAAAGGTGATTCGAGACCCGGAAATAAAACTATTATCCAATTGTCGAAACTATTTGGCAAAGAGTGGGATTCTTTTTCTGAAAATGAAAAAGATTTACGTTGGCACATAATCTATTTTGCTAATGATAACGAATGGCTAGAAAACTATGCACGGAGCAACTGGAGCGTTACTGATGAACAAATTGAACAATTAAAGAAAATAAGTTTCAAACAAGACTATGCCAGTTTAAGCAGAAAAGCTATCAATAACATTCTTCCTTTTCTCAAAAAAGGATATACATATTCAACCGCTGTAGTTTTAGGAGGTGTCCGAAATTTTTTTGGCGAAGATCGTTATTTAAAATTTGATACAAACCAAAGCGATACAATAGAAAAAACGGTTTTGGATATTTTGCAAAACACAAAAAAGAAAGAAGCAGTTATAGATGTAATAAGAGACTATTTAAAGAAACAATTCAATCATACAGATAAAGATTTGCAAAAACTTTATCACCACAGTGATCTCGATGCGGTAACACAAAAACAAATTAAAACGGAACTTCCTAAACCGCCAAATGTACGCAACCCTATTGTTCAACAAGCTTTGTATGAATTACGAAGCCTTACAAATGCAATTGCAAAAGAATTTGGATCTCCCGACGAAATAAAAGTTGAACTTGCTCGTGAAATGAAAGTTCCCAAATCAGTCCGAGAAGAAATCCATTGGAAACAAAAAGAACGTGAAGGTGAAAATAATGAAGCAAAAAAGGTTTTAGACGAATATGGACTACGCCATTCAAGACAAAATATTCAAAAGTATTTACTCTGGAAGGAATGCAAACATCAATGTCCATATACTGGAACAGAAATTTCAATCAAGCATTTGTTTGAAGAAGGATTCGTTCAGATAGAACACATTTTCCCTTGGAGTGTCTCCTTGGACGATTCAATGGCAAATAAAACCATTTGTTTAGTAAAGGAAAATCAAGCAAAGGGCGATAAAACACCTTTCCAATTTTATGGAAACGATCCTTACAAATGGAACGAAGTAAAAACTCGTGCATATAAACTCCTCCCTTTTAGAAAATACCAACGTTTCATTAAGCAAGAAATTGACACAGATTTTGTAAGCCGTCAACTTAACGATACACGATATATAAGCCGTGAAGCAAAAACATATTTAGAATCTATTTGCAAAAAAGTAAATGTTTCTTCCGGTGGAGTAACTTCGGAATTGAGACATTATTGGGGATTAGATACCATTCTTAACCCAAGAATTAATGTCGGCAACTCTATACCGGAAGATAATTATTGGGCAGCAATTAATGCAGATGGCACGATAGCGGAAACCATTTCTTGGACATTTGAGCAAAAAGAAAAACCAGTGGGATTACATAAAAAAGGAAGGGTTGTTATTGGTTACGTTCGCAAAGGATATTTTTATATAACAGGCGGTGCAAAAAATAGAACTGACCACAGACATCATGCAGTTGATGCATTAACAATAGCAAACACAAAAGTAAGTTTTATTCAAGAACTTAGCCGATGGAATAGATCCAATAAAACATCCGAATTAAAGGATTTTCCTCTACCGTGGAATAATTTCCACGCACATGCTGAAACTTCAATTAAAAATATTTTGATTGCGTATAAAGCGAAAAATAGAGTTACAACAAAAATTAAAAAGCGAATACGGAAAAAGATAAATGGAGAATTGAAAGAATTTATAAGTGTCGGTGTTTCCGCTCGCGGAGCATTACACGAAGAAACTGTTTATGGAAAAAGGAAAAATATGTTTGGGGAGGAAAATGATTATTTCAATGTAAGAAAACCATTGCAAAGCTTGACTCCTGCAATGATACCAAAAATTATTGACACAAAGATTCGTGAACTAGCTTACAAAAGACTCATTAAACTCGGACTAAAAATTGACAAAGAAAATAATAAACCAATAGTAAAAACAACAAAAGATAAAGAATGTTTTGGAAAAGCGTTTGACAAATCACTTTTTCTTCCAAATGAAAATGGTGAACCTGTTCCAGTTAAAAAAGTTCGGATTCGAGTTGAATCATCAAATATGGAAAAACTAAAAGACAACAATAATCAATGGGTTGAACCAGGAAGCAATCATTGTGTTTCAATTTATGAAAAACCAGATGGTTCGCGGTTTGGGCTAATGACTTCATTTTTAGAAGCTGTCGAAAGAAGAAACCAAAAAATAGATGTTGTTGATAAAAACAACTATGAGGGAAAGTTTGTTATGAGTTTATCTAAAGACGAATTAGTTCTCATGGATTACGATCAACAAGATATCAATTGGAGTAATCCTCCATCACAAATTGAACTTAGCAAGAAGTTATACAAAGTTCGAAAAATGACATCTACAGGGAAAACTATAATGATAACATTCACCTATCACATTGCTTCAAATGTAAACGCCGATGCTGATCCAGCACCTATGGTTTTAAGAAAAGTACCTAATGTGCTAAAGGCTCTTAAAGTCATTATAACCCCGACAGGAAGAATAGAACCAGCTAAACAATAGCATGCTTAAACGCACCCTCTTCATCGAAAATCCGTGTCATGTCAGTTTCAAGATGGCAAACCCTTCCTGCGTTTGCCTTACCCGCCATCTTTTTGGCGGGAACGCAGGCAGGGTTGCGCGTTGATAGAATTGACATTGCTATAATATAGATAAAAGTACTATGGCAAAACCACAGCCACTATTAGAACCCGAACAATTTTATCACGTTTACAATCATGCGAACGGAGATGACAATCTTTTTCGTACCGATGAAAACTATCGCTTCTTTCTGAAATTATACTCAACATACATTCTCGGAATTGCAGAAACATTTGCCTATTGTCTGATGCCGAATCATTTTCATTTTGTTATCAGGATTCGGAAAGAAGAAGAGATTAGCAAATTTTATCACATAGAAAAGAAAACCCTTCCAGCGTTGATAACGCTGGAAGGGTTGATACGCTTAAACAGCCTGCAATTTTCCCATTTATTTAACGCATATACACAAGCATTTAACAAACTCTATAGCCGTAGAGGAAGTCTTTTTATTGACACCTTTAAGCGTCGCAAAGTTACAAGCGAAATAGATTTGTTGAACCTTATCCATTATATACACAATAATCCGGTTCATCACGGTTTTACAAAAAATATGGATGATTGGAAATTTTCATCATATAGCGTTTTCCTCTCTCCCCGTAAAACGATGCTCGCAAAGTCAGAATTAATGAAATTGCTTGGTGGAACAAAAGGATTTAAAGAATTCCACCAACGAAGCGTAGAAAAGAAATTTTTACAAACGGTTGAATTTGATTAGTACAAACGCTGGAAGGGTTCGGAATTCTTCCAGCGTTTAACTATAAAAGTATGCTTAAACGCACCCTCTTCATCGAAAATCCCTGCCATGTCAGTTCCCGACTAAATCAACTCATTCTACGGAACAAAAAAACTGACGAAGAAAAACAAGCTCCTATCGAAGATCTTGGTTTTGTGGTGTTTGAAAGTGAAGAATGTACATTTTCCTTACAATCAATCGCTAATCTGAATGCAAACAATGTTGCCGTGATCTTCTGCAACCAGAATCATATGCCGACTTCGATGTTATTGAATCTGGAGGGAAATACATTACAATCCCAAGTGTTTCAAGGCCAGATAAATGCCAGTGAACCTCTGAAAAAACAGTTATGGCAACAAACGGTTAAATCAAAAATCAGTAATCAGGCAAAACTTCTTGCCTCGTTTGGTAAAGAAACAGCTTTTTTAAAACGATGTGCGGAGAAGGTAAAAAGCGGTGATGTATCCAACGAAGAAGGAAAAGCAAGCAGATATTATTGGCAGAATATATTTGACAAGCTCAACCCTTCCAGCGTTAACAACGCTGGAAGGGTTCTAGGAAAATTTACTCGCAATCGCGACGGTGAACCGCCCAATAATCTTTTGAACTACGGATACATCGTACTTCGCGCAGCCGTTGCACGTGCGTTAATCGGTTCTGGCCTCCTTCCTACCCTTGGCATTCATCATCATAATAAATACAATGCTTTTTGTCTTGCCGATGACATTATGGAGCCATATCGTCCGTGGGTTGATCTTCTTGTTCTTCGTTCTATCAGAGATTTTAAGGATATCTCCGTACTCGATAAAAACATTAAAATACGAATGCTCAGCGTATTGACACTTGATGTTACCATTAATGAATCTACAAGCCCCTTAATGGTTGCGTTGTCTCAAACAACTGCATCGCTGGCTGAATGTTTTGCAGGAGAGCGGAAAACGATTAAATACCCGGAATTTATTCTATAACCCTGCTGCGTTTGACTTGCCCGCCGTCTTTTTGGCGGGAACGCTGGCAGGGTTTACAATTTCAATTATGCGACTCAACGCGTACAGAATTATGTGGGTTTTCGTCTTTTTCGACCTTCCGACTACTACCGACTCTGAAAAGAAGATACATGCCAGATTTCGCAAAGACCTTTTGAAAGATGGTTTTGCAATGATGCAATATTCCGTTTATATACGTCATTGCGCAAGCTTGGAAAGTTCTGAAGTGCACCTGAAACGTGTAGAGAAGTTAATTCCCCAAAAAGGGCATATCAGCATCATAAAAATCACCGATAAACAGTACGGTGATATAATCAATTTTTGGGGAAAAAAGACAACACCGCTGCCTGACACTCCGGCACAATTGGAAATATTTTGAATAAATAAACTCTTCCAGCGTTTGAAACGCTGGAAGAGTTTATCAACAAAAAATTAGCGCCAAAAAATCTACCTCAGCTACGCTTCGGTTAGATTTTTTGGCGCTTTTTTCCGACAGACACACCATTTAAGTTATTAACAAATAGAAGATTATGGATCAACTACTGTCGAAACTCTACCTTTGAAATCAAATCACAACTCAGCAACCTGCAGGTAAGCATACCATATAACTGTCGAAACTCTACCTTTGAAATCAAATCACAACCAATCTTTAGTTGTGTCTCTTCGGGAAGATACTGTCGAAACTCTACCTTTGAAATCAAATCACAACGCTTTGTCTCGGTGGCTAAGAATGCCAACAACTGTCGAAACTCTACCTTTGAAATCAAATCACAACGCTGCGGAACAGGTCATTGACATTTTTGAAACTGTCGAAACTCTACCTTTGAAATCAAATCACAACCCAACTCGGCTTCCATGCGCTTTCGTTCTTACTGTCGAAACTCTACCTTTGAAATCAAATCACAACGCAATGAGAAACATATTGCAAAATTCAGCGACTGTCGAAACTCTACCTTTGAAATCAAATCACAACGAATGAGTCGTTTAATTCAAACACCGAATGACTGTCGAAACTCTACCTTTGAAATCAAATCACAACCATGATAGAAAGTCAACACATTTTCTATAACTGTCGAAACTCTACCTTTGAAATCAAATCACAACTGAGGCACACGATAATTATGTTGCTTCTATACTGTCGAAACTCTACCTTTGAAATCAAATCACAACAACGAATGATTTTATAGTTGCAAGAGTAATACTGTCGAAACTCTACCTTTGAAATCAAATCACAACAATCGTTCAGCTTGTAGGCACAACACTTCCACTGTCGAAACTCTACCTTTGAAATCAAATCACAACGCATCGGCATATCTCCGCCGTCGTGGACGAACTGTCGAAACTCTACCTTTGAAATCAAATCACAACTGTTTCCTTTGCACTCTTTCATAAAGTGCGACTGTCGAAACTCTACCTTTGAAATCAAATCACAACTGTTGCCTCGTTAATATAAGTTGTGATAAAACTGTCGAAACTCTACCTTTGAAATCAAATCACAACAATAAACTCTTGTTGCCTTTTTCTGATTTTACTGTCGAAACTCTACCTCTGGAATTAAGTTATGTTTTTTCTAAAAACAATGTAAATTGTCAAAGAACAAAATTTTAATAATATACAAAATCATTTAGATTCCAACCAAACGAGAATGTCACAATTTTTATGACGTCTCACTGCTATCCGAAGAACAATCGTTAATGCTTTTTCCCTTCAATTGCTGCAATTTCATTTAAGAGATCGCGCTTTGTGAAGCCCGATTTCTTCATCAACGAAACGACAAAACCTTCCAGTTGTTCCCTCGTCTCATCATCAATCTCCATGGAGGTCATAATCATCACAGGAATCGTGAATGTCGCTGAAGAGTGTTTCAACTGATATGCAACATTAAAGCCGGACATTTCCGGCATCACAAGATCTAAAATAATAAGATCCGGTTTTTCTTGTGCGGCAAGAGCGAGTCCGTCTTTTCCGTTATGCGCTTTAATCACCGTACATCCTTCCGCTTCAAGAATGATCTGAACAAGATCAGTCACCGATCGATCATCATCAATCACAAGAATCTTTGCCGAGTTCTGTGCGCTTCGCCCTTCCACTCGTTTCACTGCTGCAAGCAGTTCATCTTTTTGCACCGGCTTCACAAAATATTCCACTGCGCCGAGACCAAAACCGACATTCCGTTCATCCACCATAGAAATGATGATGACCGGTATCTCTCGACAAAGCGGATGTTCTTTTAACTCGCGCAGCACCTGCCAGCCATCTTTCACCGGGATTAAAATGTCGAGCGTAATCACATCGGGTTTCCATAACTTTGCTTTTTCCAATGCTTCAACACCGTTTGTTGCAATTTCCACGATGTAACCCGACTCCGTAAGATATGTGTGAAGCAATGTTCTTGCATGAGGTTTGTCTTCAACAATCAGCACCCGTTTTTGACGCTGTCCATCTGTCGTTTCCGAAATCTTTTTGAACACTTTCTCCGCTTCATTTTCTACCTGCACCATCATTGGTATTCGCGCAATGAACGTGCTCCCTTCCCCGTATTCGCTGACAACAAATAATGAACCGCCGTGGAGCTCAGTTAACTTTTTGGTAATCGCCAAGCCGAGTCCCGTCCCTTCAATCTTTCTCGCTCCCTGATCCGTCTGCTGAAACGGCTGGAACAATGTCTGGATCTCTTCTTTTCGGATTCCGACGCCAAAATCCTGAACGGAAAATTCGATGTCATTCTGTTTTCGTCTTGCGGAAAGGATTAATTTCCCTTCGGTGTGACTGAATTTGATCGCATTAGAAACAAGGTTCAATAAAATCTGTTTCAACCTCACACCATCTGCAATAATATCATCTAACTCTTCATCCATCAACACTTCCATTGTTAATTTTTTTGCGTCAACTTGCGGCTGCACTACTTGTTTTACTCCGTCCACAAGATTCCGGACACCAACCGGAGCAAAGCGAAGGTCCAATTTGCCTGCTTCAATCTTTGAAAGATCAAGAATATCATTGATCAGATGAAGCAAATGTGCTCCGCTGGACTTAATGGCGGCATTGTATTGCACTAATGAATCTTGTGAAATAGCAGAACCTTCTTCGGCGATCAATTCCGAAAAGCCGATAATGGAATTAAGCGGTGAGCGGAGTTCATGGCTGAAAAACGCAAGAAAACGCTTCAACGTATTATGTGCTTCCATTGTCTGCGCACGTTGGATTTCCAGATCGACATTCTTTACCCGGAGTTCATCAATCAATCCACGGCGGCTGATACCGACGGTGATCTCGCTGGCCAGAAGCGAAAGGAATGATAGTTCCTTTTCCACAAGTTCGCGCGAATTATAAAGAAGAATCTCCAGCACACCGATTTTTTCCCGTTCAATCCGAAGTGGAAGTGAAACCAGCGTAGTAACATTGGTTGTAATCACTTGTTCCGGCGCAAACGAGTAAAGCACGCTGCGGGAGAGATCAGTCGTGACAATTTTACTGCCGGTAGAGAACGCTTCAATGCTGGAAAAATTTGAATCGTTTGCAACCGAAAGTGCATACAGATTCTTTTGAAGGTCGGTGAGCGACAATTCCGGAGCAAGCAGAATTAATTGTTCATCCGCGGGGCGGTGAAAATAGAGTAACACATTTTGCTGCGGCAGTTCATACTTTCTCGCGATGACACTCACCACTTCAGTGCAGAGATCTTCTAACTGGCTTGCCGTGTTGATCACAAGAGAGATATCAAGCAGTGTTTCCCGTTGACGCTCTTCAATCTTTCGCTCCGTAATATCCGTCAGAAAAACTGACAGTCCGTTTTCATTCGGATATATCCGAAAATCATACCATTTTTCAAAATTGATGTCTTTGGTATGATTTGTTGCCGTTTGAAATGTATTTGTCTCAAGAGCCAGTTTATATTTTATGCCAACATCATGTTTTTCAAGATTAGGAAAAATTTCAAAAATATTTTTTCCGATCACCTCTTCCCGCTTCCATTCTGTTCCCACCTCCGCCGCTTTATTCCAATAAGTGATGAGAAAATTTTTATCCAGCGCAAAAAAGCCGCCGGAGATACTTTCGAGAATTTCTTGAGAATTGAGAAAAGGTTCAGTCATAAGTGATGATGAATGCTAGATTCTGGATAGTGGGTGCTGGATTTAGATCCTGAATTTTTGAAAAATTTGATGATTACTTTTTGCTCGTGTGTTCTTTTTGGTCGGATTGGATAATATGATCTCATATCACGTATCCAGAATCAATTATTCTTTTCTACTCAAATGAGGCGGCTGAAAACCGCGGTACGTATCGAACTGTGAATCGTAAAAGACTAAATTAAAGTTACTATCGCGCAACGTTCCGCCGGATGGATACAAATAGAATTCCGAAAGCAGCTCAGTTTTCGTCTTGGCCAATAAGCCGCCGGATGTATAGAATTGAACGGTATAAAATCCTTTCGTAAAAGGAGCAGTTTGCAATTGTGCGTGAAGATTTTTTTCGCTAAAAATATGGATGTCGCTACTCATGCTTTCTTAACCTTCACTTAGTCCCAGCTGCGCCAATGTGTCCGGCCGGATCAGCATTAATAGATGAGATTGCTGCACAATCAAATATTGTTTCCCCTCGAATTCAATTTCGATTGCTGTATCACGAAGAAACAACGCGTAATCCCCTTCTTCGGCTTGCAATGGAATATACTTTACCGGATCTTTCGGCGTGGACCACGATTCCTGATCCATATAATTTGGATTGATAAAAGGATATCCCGGACCAATCTTGATGATATAGCCCGCCTGCACTTTATCTTTCTCTTTTACGCCGGGAGGAAGGTACAAACCATGAGCGGTTTTTTCTTGCCCTTTATCCGGCTCAATCAGAATTCGATCGCCGACAAGAAATATTTTTTTCTTTAATGAGATTGACATACTAATGGGCTAAATATACAAAGAAATTCTATTTTTAATAGTGTGGAAGATGAGTTTGGTAAAATATAATTCATCTCCTCGGATAATCGGGATGGAGTTGGAATAGTGCAATTTGTTCACCATGATGTGACACCTGCTTGCGAAAGAAATAATATTTCATCAACAATTTTCTCTCTTTTACCACATCGCGCTGATCTTTCTCTTGCAAATAATAGACATTCCGAATATTGTAATTTATACACATACCGATGCACATCAAACAGGGCTCAAATGTGGAAATCAGTACAAGACTGTTACGGTCCAATCGTGAAAATTTTTCAAGTCCCAATTTCGATAATGCATCAGAAACAGCATTAATCTCAGCATGTTCCCCCGCCGCATTGTTGCGAAACACCGTATTATATCCTTCGCCAATGATTTCTTCTCCATATAATAGAATCGAAGCGACTGGGACGTCATTCGTTTCCAACGCTTTTTTCGCCAATACGATTAGGCGGTCTAGATTGTTTGGAGAAATTTCAATTTTCCTTTTCAACGAGAATCTCATATGCCCATCAATTCTCTTGATATTTCATGGTGATAATAAACTGATCTGCGCATCTATTGAACGGCGCAAGGGTTGAAAATCGTTCGTCGCACGATTGAAGGAACGAATACAACCGCGGATATTTTTGGGGGAATTTTTCCATGTACGGCGGAGGAGAAAACGACGCCACTCCCCGAATTTTGAGAACAATGAATCGATCTCCAAAACTACGAATTACATTTGATACAGAATGATAATATGTTCTAAAATATTCTCCTTCGATGTGGGCTATGATTCCCCCTTTGTGAAGACGACGCAATCCCATCGAAGTGTTCCCCTGAAAAACGTATGCAAGTTCCCACGGACAAATTGGCGGCATAATTACCAGCGTTAAAAACCCGTTGGGTTTTACAATCTGGCAAAGCTGTTCAGCCACAGGATGAAGGTCTTGAACACAATTCAATCCGCCAAAATTAGAGAAAATATGATCGAACGTTCTGGGAGCTAACGTTCCCGCTTCGGTAAAAGAGCGTACTTCCGTGGTAATGCGGTTTTCCAATTTGTTTATTTCGATTTTCCTTTTAATCTCATTCACCATTCCATCGGCAATATCCATTGCATGGACTGAATGACCTTGCTGAGCAAAATGAACAGCATCGATTCCTGTCCCGGCATTAATGTCGAGAATCGTATCTCCCGGTCGTAAATATTCTTCAACATGTTTGTGTACAACAGAACGCATCCATTGCAGCATCATATTATTATTCTGAATACTGTCGAACAACGGCGCTTGTGCAGAAAACGCAGCATTGACATGCGACGCATTATCATTTGATTTAGTGAATAAGAGAGGATTTGGCGTTGTCATGTTTTTGAAAGTTGGCGTAAACGTAATCCGTCTATTAATATCGAAGGGATGTAATAGGCAAGCAACATCATTCTTCTCAGCCTCTGTTTTGTAAAAGAACTTTTCATGGATAGAAGTTCTTTAAGGAAGGATACACCTTGAGTGTACCGAAATATTTTGTGAACATACCGATGAAGCATCCTATAATAGCGCGGCGAATACGTTCCGCGATACATCATGGCAAGATCGTCGGAATCAGTCCAGTTTTTTTTCTCTCCCATATTTGCCTTCACCGTTTCATAGAATTTTGTACCAGGAAGAGGATACGAAACCGAAATACCAATGTTGTCTGGAAGAAGATTTTTCACCATTGCTATAGTAGCTTGGATATCTTCAAATAACTCGCCACTGTATCCGAATTGCAGAAAAAATGAGGTGTTAATCCCGTGTTTTTTTAATAATCTTCTAGATTCTGCAATTTGCTGAACTGTAATTCCTTTTTCCATTGCATCGAGAATCTTTTGAGAGCCGGATTCTGCTCCAATCCAAACTTCGGTACAGCCAGCATGCGCCAAGGCTTCCACGGTATCATCGCGAAGCAACAAATCGGCACGTGATTGGATGGTAAATGGTATTTTTACATTACGTTCGTTCACAAGAACAGAAAATTGCTGCACCCAATCTGGCGTCAGCCCAAAAATATCATCCGCAAACCAAATATGACCCGGATGTAGCGTTGATTGTATATGGAGCATTTCGTTGACAACATTTTCGGGCGAACGAGAATTGTATACCTGTCCATAAATCGGTTTTGCACACCAATTGCAGTGATATGGACATCCCCGCGTTGTTACCATATTCACGGAAAAATAACCGTGATGTTTTTTCCAAACATTTTGATATTGATGGATATCAATCAGATTCCAGGCGGGCAAAGGGAGTGAATCAAGGTTCCGTGACACCGGACGTTTTTGAGTCCTGATTATGCCATTGGAGGATACAAAAGCAATTCCCTGAATTGCGTGTAATCGAGATTTTTGGTTTGTTAAATACGCAGTGACCACTTCCAATAACGTCTGTTCTCCTTCGCCAATAATCACCACATCTGCATTGTGATCCAAGTATTGTTCTGACTGATCGGCAGCATCTGATCCATGTACAAAAACGGGAATGTTAAATTCCTTAGCAATCGCAGACATAACGAATGCTGCTTCACGCATCCGAGTCAGACACATCTTATTCAGATAATTAAAATCATCGTCGTAAATCACAAGGATCTTCGGTTGAATTGTCCGTAGTGCATCCCGAAGTTCCGTTTCTGATGAGGCCAGCATTGTATCAAATAAAGAGACTGTAATATTGTTCGATGTTAAGTATCCTGCGGCATATAACGTCCCGAGCGGCGGATATGGCGTCTGTGCTTTTGACTGTTTCGGATCAAAATGCAGAAAGTATGAATGCGTTAAGAGAACATCGGTCATTTCGATTCCTGTATTCCTAATGACGTAAGCTTCTTTTGATATTCCTTCAGAATGGCTTCTTGACAATTCTCAGGCCAGCCCGATGACACATCCGGAGAGATCATGAACATAGATTTCAATTGATCTGTTGTGACGGAACGGAATATTTTTTGCCAGTGGGTTCTATGAAATTCCATTAATCTGATGTTGATGGCGTGAAGCGGGAGGATATTCAATATCATTTCCGTGAATCTCTGTATTATCGAACGAGATGGGGAAAGTAATAATTCTTCATCCGAAACAATATCGATATTCGGTAAATATTCTTTTATCCAACCATTTTGCTGCTGATAGGCACTATAAGCAGATTGATTCCAAATCACTTTGGTTGTAGCAACTTCAACAGCGGTATAAATATTTTTTTCTTGATGTGTATAATGGTTCTCAGAAAGATAAAAATTCGTGCAAAAATATTTTGATCTGCCCAACAAGAAAATCTTACGGAACGACGTCAAGATTGTTCTGCATATCCACACGCGGTCCGGAGCGGCGATAATCATAAAATCAATATCGCTTGAAGAATCTGCAACATTCTTCGAGAGTGATCCGGTAATAAACACCCCTCTGACAAACGGCAATATTTTTATCACTCGTGCAATCATCCGTGCAATGTTCAGCATTTTTTTTGCTCGGACTTCATTTTCCATTCTATTTTGCACGATGTTCTCTTGTTTACCCGGCAAAAAAACGAGCGAACTCTCCCGCAGCAATTTTTTATCGTTCACGAGAGTCTCTATCTCGTTTTTAACGTCGGAAAGGTAAACTGAATTCTGCGGCAGATAATTGAAGATCTGTTCTTTCGTCAACGGATAGTTGAAAAGATCAAAATATGCGACTGCTTTCAGAATGCTGTCCGAAAGATTTTGAGATGGTGGATTCATAAAATATTTATCATACAACTTTCTTCAAAATAGTTTTTTCCTGCACCTTATGCAACGTTCTTTCAGAAGTGATTGGAAACAATTTCACAAACGAACATGTGTCATTGCATATTCTGAAGTTACTTTAAACGAGAACATCGTGTAGAAGTATATGGAAAGGAAGCAATCAAAGAATATTAAGAATAACATCGAGATTACTTCGTCCCAGTATAATGACATCGGGACTCGCAATGGCAGTGATTGTGGGTTTTTGAGACAACTGATAGCGGCGTTTTTGAAAATTTGATAAGTGTAGTTATCACCGAGGGAATTTATACTACTTGAGTGTGCATTTGAATACCTATCTTTTTAAGGAATTCATTTGGCAGTTCTCCGCCGGCAAAAATAAATACATGAGCATTCTTCAATTCTTGCTCTCCTCCCGGTGTCTGGAGAAGTACGGAATCTTCCCGTATTTCTTTTACATCCGAATTAAATATGACCGTAATTTTTTTACGGGAAACAAAGTCATCGATATGAGTTTTATTTCGTTCTTTAATACGGGTAAATTCTTCCTTCCGATAGGATAATGTCACTGTATTGTTATTTTGCGAGGCTAATCCTACCGCAGCTTCGATAGCTGAATCTCCGCCGCCAACGATCAGAACATGTTCGTCACGATATGTTGCAGCATCAATTAGTCTATATGTTACTTTGGAACGCTCTTCTCCCGGAACACCCAATTTCCGAGGAGTTCCTCGTCGTCCAAGTGCCAGAACTACATACCGTGCGGTTATCTGCTTTGTTGTGGATGTCAGAATAAATTCACCATTCACTGAACGAATATCCTTTACCTTTTCATTGATAGCAACTTTTAAGTTGGTCTTCTCAATAACTGCGTTCCACAACTCGAGCAATTGTTCTTTACTTGCTTCTGTGAACTTTAATTTCCCCCACAATGGAAGTTCAACCGGACTTGTCATCACTACCTTTGCTCTTGGATATTGCAGAATAGTTCCTCCAATATCACCTTGTTCAAGGATGACATAGCGAAGATTTTTTTCTTGTGCAGTCAGCCCTGCGGTTAAGCCAGACGGACCGGCACCAATAATCGCCACGTCTACCATATCATCACGCGATGCCGCCGGAAGTGTTGCGATGTGTTCAATCACTTTTTTCCCTTGGGAAATTGCATTCTTAATCAAACCCATCCCACCGAGTTCACCGACGATAAACATTCCCTTCACAGTCGTTTCAAAATTTTCAGCGAGAATCGGCAAATCTGCGCTGCGTCCCGGTTTGGCTGTCAATAATTCAATACCACCAACAGGACACGCTTCTGCACAGAGTCCATGACCAACACATTTTGCACCATGGATAAGTGTTGCTTTCCCTTCGATCAAACCTAATACCTCCCCTTCAGGACAGGCACGAACGCACACACCGCATCCGATACATTGCATCACATCTATATGCGGGTGCATCGTAAGCGCTTCGTGAAGACCGGAGATTTTCATTCGGTGAAATTTTTCGCGCGCTTTTTCCTCTTTCTTTCGGAACCGCCGTACATACGGTACAACCGTGGCAAAAATAAGAATAACGGTAATAAGAATGGTGATCAGTGTTTCATTCATTTTAAAATCTCATCCCTATTTCGGCGAACACACGTACGCTATTCATGTTTGTATCGAATACTCCGTCCGCAGAAAGCGACGAATAAAACATCCGCGATATCCTGTAGTTAACACTTGCCGTCGCCGTCTGTGTAACATAATCTTGTTGAAGTGTCAGAATCTTATACGAATAATAGTCATAACGAAGTGAGGCCGTCAATGAATAGAAGAATGTCCTGTCAATGTCAAATGTGACATTATTTCCTTCAGAATAGACACCAACGATGCGTGCATATCGCACTCCCGCACTTATTTCCGATCCGAGAATATCGCTCATGCGCACTGCGCCGTCAAATGTTTTTGCATCTCTGGCATCTCCTTTTTTCGTCCGGTATACTATCCCTGCCGAAACCGAAATATAATATGGCAGACGGACTGTTGCATTGGCACGAAGTCCCTGCATAAAGTTCCTGTCGAACAGTGTGTCCGAGATTGTTTTCATTGTTTCAAAAAGGTATATGGATCGGGTTCCATCGTATCCAACATTTGTAGAGAGCCATGGAACAGGATAATAATTGACAGAAAGAAAGGTGTTGGAAAGTTTCAATGCAGAACGTTTCACGCCGTTGTTGATATCATTCAAATCCATTTCTGAACTTTCATAGATCGAAAAATTTGAACTCAATGCAGCATAGTGTTGAAGGTACATAAATTCTCTGTCAAGTTTCCCTTTCACCTGCTGACGGATATATGCAACGGTTCCGTCATAATGTTGAGAGAAGTCTTTACCGGCGCGGTAATTAAGAAACAACGCTTCTTTGGTATTTTCCGAATTGACATCAATCGATTGCTCCAATACATTTGCACCAAACAGAACGCCGCCAGTAAAACCACCTTCGCGTGCATATAAATGCACACCATCAAATACTCCCATACCGCCGACATATCTCGAGGTCATCCTGCCGATTCCATATCCAAATTGAGCATCGGGAAGATCCCTTTGCAATTGAAATTCATACAGTCGCGTTTTAAACCGGGATGATCCGCCAAAGCGCTGATAGCTATTTGAAAGATCATAATATGTTCGCGTATACATGGAGAATTCCATTCCCGTTCCGTAAAGATTCCGAACGTTGAGACGGAGTAACGGCGCGGGCTGACTCAAATTAAATCGGGAATCTTCCGCCAACATACCGGAATACTGTAACGAAGCCCTTCCGGAAATAATATTTTCAGTCTGAACACTGGGAGCACTTTGGGGAGTTGTGCGAACGGTCGTTTGCACTCTCTCGTTCGAAGTAGTGGTGTCCACTACCGTTGAAGGTTGTTGAAGAGAAATAATTTTTTTGCTTAATCCTTGATCACCAACGGCAATAATTCCATCGCTCGCGAGTATTTGTGCCGCTGACGATTTCCGAGAAATAGCCGTAATCAAAACTGTGGCGATCGTCTTTTGGTTCTTCTGTATCTCCACAGTATCGCCTACAGCAAATCCGGCATCACGTCCAGCATCCAGGTACACAACCGAAGAAGAAATGTATGAAACGGAAGCACGGATCTTCTCTTGCGCCAATACATTCGACAGAATCAATACAATCCACAGACAGAATATTATGGTATAAGGTTTCTTGTGCAACATCAATCCTCCTCTCCGCGAGGATGACAACGATAACACGCTGAACTTTGATACACGTAACCTGATACTTCCCCCAGATGTTCTTTATCCATTGATGATTTGTTATGTTCGTGACAATTAATGCACTCAAATTGTGCATAATTCGCAGAATTCGTATGACAATCCCCGCAATTGTTCCAGCGACCGGGACGATGTGTGCTTCCCGATGAAATCGGAAAATACGATTCATGTGGAAACAACGATGCTGGTTTCCACGTCAGCGCACGATGACACGTTTCGCAATTCGTCGGAAATTTCGCCGTTTGATGATTTGGGTCCGTGGTTGCCAGATATTCTTGTTGATGACAAACATAACATTGAACAGGAACTCCACGAAAGGTCTCGTTCAGATGGCATTGAGTACAAGCAACGCCTTCATGTGCGCCTCGCAACGGGAAATCCACTTTATTATGGTCAAAACTATTCCGCCATGATTGTGCGTCTATCGAATGGCAACGTTCGCATTCCGTGCTAAACCCGGCCCTTACATGATTTGGCTGTGCGGTTGACTGAAATTCTTTCTGATGACATGAATAACAATTCTTTAACGTGCCTGCAAATCTAAGTGTTGTATGACAATCGATACATTCTGCTGATTGATGCTGTCCACGCAATGGATATGCCGTAGTTGAATGATTAAACCGCATCGGTTGTGCCAGCTCTTTCCATGATGCTGTTCCATGACACGCTGAACATTCTTCTTTGAGCAATCCGTGCGGTGATTGCTGACCGAACGCAAATACACTAAAGACCATTATACAACTGATGACGTGTACCATTTTCATATCCATCAATTCCCACGCGGATGACACTTATAACACGCCGAACTTTCGTACACATATCCTGTTTTTCCCTGATGCTCACTGTCCATGCTCGTCTTATTATGTTCGTGACACGAAATACAAGTGAACGATTTGAAATTCGTCGGATTTTCATGACAGTCTTGACATGTCGTCCATCGACCCGGTCTGTGTTTCGCCGAACTGTTAATCGGGAAGAACGGAGTATGATCAAATGTTGATGGCTTCCATGCTGTCGTTGTGTGGCATGTTAAGCATTCCGTGGGATAATGAGCTGTTGCATGAGCCGGATTTGTTGTTGCATTATAGTCCAACTGATGGCAAGAGATGCATGTTGAAAGTGTCCCCGCAAATTTTCCTCCGACGTGGCATTTACTGCACTCCACTTGTTTGTGTGCTCCTGTCAGAGCAAAATTTGTTTTATTATGATCAAACGATGCCGGACTCCATGCGACAGTTGTATGACACGTTAAGCAATTGTGATCGAAATTTCCCGTGACATGATTCGGATCAATGGTTGTAGTAAAATCCGATTGGTGGCATGTAAAACAATCGCTTGCCGTTCCTTTGAATTGTCCATTTTTGTGGCAGAAGAGACAGTCCGTTGTTGTATGTGCTCCCGTTAACGGGAACGTTGTTGTGCTATGGTTGAATGTTGAAGGTTTCCACCCAACAACCGAGTGACATGTTGAGCAATCGTGTGAGAACTGAGCAAGCGAATGATTTGGTGTTGTGGTTTTGAGATAATCCGATTGGTGACACGAATAACAATCGGATGGAAGTCCTTTGAATTGTCCACTAGCATGACACGACGAACATTCTGCAGCAGCATGCGCACCTAATAATTTAAACGCCGTTTTGTTGTGATCAAATGTCGATGGTTTCCAAGCAACCGAAGTATGACACGACAAACAATCGTGTGAGAATTGTGCAAGCGAATGGTTCGGTGTAGTGGTCTTAACAAAATCTTGCTGATGGCAGGGATAACACTCCGTCGGTAATCCCTTGAACTGCCCGCTGGAATGACAGGATGAACATTCTGCTGTTTTATGTGCTCCGAGCAGTTGAAAGTTTGTCTTGTTATGATCAAACGTCGAAGGTTTCCACGTAATGCTCGTATGACATAATAAACAGTCGTGCGAAAATTGCGACTGCAAATGATTCGGCAATACTGTTTTGGTAAATTCCTGTTGATGACACCCAAAGCAGTCAGCCGTAACGGATTTTGCCTGCTTATTGCCGTGACAGGAAGCGCAGTCAACGGCCTGATGAGAGCCGATCAAACGGAAATTAGTCTTATTGTGATCGAACGTGGAAGGTTTCCAGCTTGTGTTCGAGTGACATTCCAAACAATTTTTGGAAAGAGCCATCACCGTATGATTCGGGGAAACTGTTTTGGCAAATTCTTTTTGATGACAGAAATAACAATCCTTCGCTATTCCTTTGAACTTTCCGTTCACATGGCATAATGCACATTCTGTTGTTAGATGTGCACCCCCCAAACGAAACTCCGTTTTGTTGTGATCGAACGTCGATGGTTTCCAGCTTACATCGGTGTGACATGTCATACAATCATGTGAGAATTGAGCAGTAGAGTGATTTGGCTCAGTAGTTTGAATAAAGTCTTTAGTATGACAGCTGTAACAATCCATCGGTAGAGTGCTATACTTTCCACCTGTGTGACATGATGAACATTCTATACTAAGGTGCGCACCGGCAATTCGAAAATGAGTTTTGTTATGATCGAATGTTGCCGGACGCCAGCCATTGAACGAATGGCATGACAAACAATCGTGCGAGAATAATGCCGTTCGATGATTTGGTGTTATTGTTTGGTTAAAGTCTTTTTGATGACAAGCGTAACAATCCTGCGATAATCCAGAAAACCGGTTATTCGTGTGGCAGGACGAACATTCAATGGAGAGATGAGCGCCGATCAATTGAAAATTAGTTTTTGAATGTTGAAACACGGATGGCTTCCAACCAATCATTGTATGGCACGAAAGACAGTCGTGTGAAAATTTTCCCAATTGATGATTGGGAGAAAGCGCTTTGGTAAAATCCGTTGTGTGACATTGAAAACAATCCGTTGATGTTCCGGCAAACCGTTTTGTGGTATGGCATTGTAGGCACTGTGCATTCATATGCGCCCCTTGCAGTGAAAATCCGGTCGTGGCGTGATCGAATTTCATCGGTTTGGCAAGCTCTTTCCAGGATTCTGTGGAATGGCAGTCCACGCACGCCTGTTTCAACGGACCGTGCGGCGAACTTTGTCCATACAATACTGTCGCTGCACAGAAAACCATTGCAACAACATATATCATACCTACGGCTATGCCGGATGACAATCTACGCATGTTGCTCCTAAAGGTTTATATATAGTAATCTGTTTTTGATTGATCATAACCGGCTTATGGCATTTTTCACAAGCAACATTTGCATGTTTCCCGGTCAACGCAAAACTTGCCTGAGTATTATGATCAAAGAGTAACGTTTTCCAGCTTTTATCGGTATGACAGCGTTCACATTCAGTTTTTCCATTTTTCACAAACTGTCCGGCATGTTTGTCTTCATGACAGGATGAACATGCAGAGCCAATTCCAACAAACTGAACAATATTGTTTTTGGGTTTATGACATTTTGCACATTCAACGGAAGCATGTTTTCCTCGCAGAGGAAATATCGTCTTATCATGTGAAAATTTTAACGATTGCCACGATTCATTCGTGTGACACGTTTCGCATCCATTCACCATTTTCTTTTCAAATTGCGTTCCATGAATATTATTATGACACGTCGTGCACTGAATTTTCTCTTCCCATTTGAATTTTCGCGTGCTCTTTGCATGAACCTTCCCTTCCACGTGGCATTTACCGCATGGTGTTGCGATGTGACTCCCCGTTAATGCAAATTTGCTCTGTGAATGCTGCACGATACTATATTGCGATGGAAGAAATCCTTTTTCTGTATGACATGATTCGCATGCTCCTCCATCCTTCCGTGAACTGAATTGTTGCGCATGAGCATCAGCATGACAATAACTGCATTTGCTGAATCGTGTAATATGAAAGCCGAGTTCACCGGCAACATTTTTTATTTTTGGATTCTTTTCATGGCACTGTTCGCATTTCAACTGTGAATGTTTTTCTTTTAGCGGAAATGCCGTTTTTGCATGGTCAAATTTATCCCCCTTCAAGTTGTGCCAGGAATTCGTCGTATGGCATTGTGAACATTCCTGTTTGAATTTCCCTTTGTGCGGATCGGTATGACACGATCGGCAGGTCGCAAATTCCAAATTGATAAATTGCGTTACCGCTCCGTGATCCCATGTCTTTTTATGGCACTGCACACATTCTACATTTAGGTGAGCACCTACTAATTTAAATTTGGCTTTGTCATGGGAAAACGATGTAACCGGTTTCCAGTGTACCGTATTGTGGCATTGAGAACACTGTTGTTTGAATTGTCCACGATGCTCATCCTTATGGCACGCAGAACATACTTTCGATAATCCAAGAAACGTTGTTCCTTTCCGCTCGTTGGAAAATACCTGAATATCCTTTGCGACGATATGAGACGGTGTATGACATTTTTCACATTCCACCGTTGCATGTTTACCCTCCAACACAAAACCGACAGCGGAGTGATCAAAACTTTTTTTGTCAAACCGAATGATCTGAAATTCTCGGCCGTGGTGATCCTTATGGCACTCTACACATTGCTTTGAACCGATGGATGCATGAAATCCCTTCTTTGCCGAAATACGAGATTGTATTTCTTTGTGACAGTCAAGACACCGGTCATTCGCAAGGGTCTTCCCAACAGTATGACACTTCGTGCAATTATCGATTCCTTCCAGATGTTGATGACCCTTAAAGAGATCCCCGGGTGATATCTGTGCTGTCGCAATTCCACCAAGAATAATGCTGCAAAATAGTATTTTCAAAAGGTTTAACACTCTCACTGCTTTCCCGCAGAAAGAAAATGTGCTTTTGCTTGACCCGCTTCATCGCTTTGTGGTGCTACTGTCACCAGGTGGTTTAGTATTTTTTCCGCCTCAACGGTTTTTCCCTCTGTTGCCAGAATCATTGCTTTGTTATAGAGTCCCTTCGGATGATCTTTTTTGAAACGTAACACACGTTCAGTTATTTCCATTGCTTTATCATATTGCTTCTCATTGAAATAACAGACAGAAAGGTCAAACAATAAAGAATCGTTCTTTGGTTGAAGGGAAAGCGCCTTTTCAAAATATTTGATTGCTTCGGTATTTTGATGCCCATCCATAAACAGGCGAGCAAGAGATGCGATGTGGGCTATATTTGAAGGATTTTTTTCAACGGATGCCTTCAGTTGATTCACTTTTTTTTGATAAACAGGCGCAACATTTGTTTTCGAGGGGGATGTATCCGGGAATTTATCGATTTGCTCCTGCAGCGGTGCGGAATGCACGGGCTCAGCTTGATGGCGGTTGCGGATCAAAATAAATGCTACTCCCACAAAAAACACCAACCCAAGTACAATGCTATAACCAATATTCTTCTTCATATCAAAAAATCCATGTGTAACCGAATGTGACCGCCACGCCGATATGAATAAACAAGATCACAAACATAATAATGCTGAAGGGAAGGTGGATAACATGCCAATAATGGAATAGATTTTTCACCTGTTCCAAAAAATGAATACGTCGAAGCAGTGTAATCCGATCGTTCGCAAAACGGGTAATTTTTTTTACCGTCACTACATCCACGGATTTTCCATGCAAGTGGTGGACGATGTGCCTCAGCCTCCCTCTTCTGGTGAGGTCGTTCACAATGAAAAATGTCAACAGCGACGCAATCGAAATGCTCTTCGTTTGTTTCGGACTTGAGAGTGCATCAATCTTTCGTAAATCAACCGGATCCAATCCAAATTCATCGCTTAGCACTCTGTATAGTTTAAGACTTTCTTCTTCTAACTCCTTCACACTCAGTTCATCCCCCAGGATTCCTTTTGGTATCTGGACGTAGAGATATCGACCGATTATTCCACTCAACGCTACAGCGGTCATACTCCAAAAACAAACAGCAACCAGGCCGCCGAATTTAAATGTTGTGTGATACAAAACGAGAGCAGGGCCAAGCAGACAAAGAAAGATGTGAAACTCAAGAAAATATTTGATCTTTCCGACATTCCTCAATGAACGGATCCGTTTGCGCGAGGAATACATCGAAACACCAAAAATAATCATACACGAACCGATGATACCGTAGCCGTGGCTTTCCATTCCGCTGGGCTTCAGTTCTTCATACCGTTCATGGAACGGTCGTTCCTCGAATGTGAGCGTATAATAATCAAAATTACGGAGAGCGATACCGGCGATGGTAACGCTTGCTATAAGAAACAGAAACCAGAGGAATACCTGATGTGCAACATCTTTCATTCTAACATTTTGTTTTTAAATATGATGGTTTACAACGATTGCGCACTAAAAAATACAAAAATTCGAAGTGGGTTGAAATACTGTAACCAGAATATTTCAATGAGTGTGATGTGTGTCGTTACAATCTCAAAGATAAATCCGACAAAATTGTCCGAGTTAAACGACTCTCTTTAAAAAGGAAAATATTTTAAAAGCGAATGATGCGCTTATAAATTTCATTGAGAAAAGATTTAGGAGAGACAACATGTATTTTTAGATGAGATTTTTGCGATCAACTAAAAAATGAAAAAAGATTTTTTCGGGGTGTCGTATGCGAAATGGAATGCGGCTTTATGAAACATTTTCGGAAAAAACATTTTGCGAATCTTGTTTTTTCGTAAGTTGTTTTGGTTTAGAGGTTAATTGAGAAGAGATAAGATCAATAACTCTTTCTGTAATGATGATTGCATGTGCAGCACCGAAAAAACCTTTTTTGCGATTTTCCAGATCAGAATCAAAGAGTTTTAATTCGCATGCCAAAAACCGTATTTCACTCCAAAGACCTTCCTGTGAGGATTCTGAATCAATATGATTCAACCAATATGCATCAAGAAATGCATCGATCGCCTCGGACGGATTATCCGGAGATTTTACAATATTTTTAAGATAATGGTGAATGGTCCTGAGTTTCATCGTTATATCGTCACATTATTTCGTCGATCTTTCAACTTCAGATCTTTTTCAATGGAATTCAGGATATAAAGAATGATTGCAAAAACCGGAAAGAAGTACATTAAGTCGAGCACAAAAATTGAAGAAAAAAGTGCGATGACTAAGAGTGATTTTAGGAACATTGTTCCCCCTGTGTAATATGTAATATGATTGATAAATCGTATTCGTATACTATGTTAAAGATTGTTTTTCCCAGTGTTTTAATATCAGGTTAGAGATGTATACGCCAATAATGAACCATTGCAGTGCAACTGTGATATAAAATACAATTCCGATGGAATCATTGGTACTGCCCGTAAACATCATCCCAACAAACGTCGGAATGATGTTTATCCCCATCCATAACATCAGCGAAGCAAATCCAAATTGATTGTTCGGATCAAGTATGATGTATGAAATATATGCTGCTCCCAATGCACACAGTGCTGCAATGGTAATATGTAATGCCGTTAAATATTTTTTTATTCTTCTCATCTGTTTCTATTTCTCAGTATTCTTTTCTGATATTCCTGTTTTTTTGGATTCAATTTATAGGTGATAAGTAAGCAACTTTACCTAAACTGCGCAATCCCGTAAATACGTGGTTTTTAAAATAAATATTACGTTTTTAGCGTATTTTCGAGGGCATGAAAATTCGAAACGCGCGAATTAAATTGTCATAAACGATAGAAGAGTCTTGTTTTTCAAAAAAAACTAACATCATTACCTGATTATCTAACATTATCCTGACACTCTCACCACATTGCTGAAATGCTCCATTGGTATCTACGTAGAGTATGGAATTTGATTATGCAGAAAGTTTACTATTCGTACTTTTTTACAAGAAGGAATAGCAATTGATGGATTTGAATTGGAGTCTGATGGTTTCCGATGCGGCTATTGTTTTCGTAGTCCGTAAAAATAAAAAAACGAAATGCTTTCTCTCTCTTAAATCAATTGATAATTTTCAAAGATCTCTGATATCGACATATAACCGATCTTGTATTCCCGGAATGTGATCTCCGTTTGCCATAAAGATGTATGGTATCGTAAAATATTTTATGCCTGTTTGTTTAATCATTGCTGTCAATGGATCGTTATTGTAAAGCAAAACATACAGGAAATCTTTCCCTTTATCGAGTGCCTGCTCATTAACTGCTGCAAGTATTTGTCGCAAAGAATGTTCGTCCTTCGCAAAGAGATCAAACAGAAACCAACTTTTAATTGTTTCACCAATTTTCGGAATATTGGGTAAGCGCAAAATTGGAGAGAACAGTTGTTGTGCAAATCGCAGCATGGAAAGCCGTGTCGGGAGTCGAAGAACTTGTTCCGCAAGAATCTCTTCATTTGTCCAGATGGATGTTCCCGTTTGATTCCCGTCCGTAATGCTACTGATGTACCCATGCATCTTTTCCCGCTTCATTGTGGGAACGAAGTCGATGCCGGGAGTATTCTTCAGAAATAACGAATGCAGTTCATCCATCGACACGTCTGTAAACTCCATCGTCTGGATCATCGGTTTATAAACCGGAAAAATAAAATAGGTCATTGGAATCGCCACACGAGATCCAACTCCCATTCGCACATGTGCCAGCGCACGTTTATTTTGACCTGCGATATAAGTATAATTGCAATTGATTTTATTCCCAAAATATTCCTTGAATGCATCCGTCAGTCGTTTTGCTGTACCAAATTTCCGGAACGCAGGATGGACTCGAAGGTCGAACCCATACGCAGCATGGATCGTTTCACCATGAAGCGAAAGTTCTTTTTCGGCACCGGTGGCTATTCCTATCAATTTCCCTTCGCAAACAGCACTGAAAATTATCGCACGTTCGTATACTTCCGATCGTTTGTGAAATGTCGGACGGATAAATCGAACCATTATCTCTTCCCCCTGAGGGCACAATGCTTCGAGGAATAGCGCTTCTTCGTTTTGTTCCACTCTATAGGGAACTATTGAGATATCATTTTTCACAGAATTACTTTTTCGTTGCACAAACAAACGTATAAAAAATAGAACTGTCCCGTTCTGTTAATTGAGACTCGAGCACAACATCACGAGTAAATAATTTTACGCATATATCAGGAATATCCCGTTTTACGAGAAATTGCCGTTCGCAAATCCGTGCACCGTTCTCGGAAACAGCATTCATTGCCCGCCAAATTTGTTCATAGGCATCTTGATCTGTATAGGATGAAACGTCCGAAATAGAAAATGCATGAAAGCAACCGATCCCTTTTTGGTCAGAAAGCGTTCCAAGTGGAGCAGAAATGATAGACAAACGATCGATATTTTTCTGCAATTGTTGGTAGTGATTCTCTTGTAAATGGTTGGGCAGATCACTGTTCGGATGTAATTTTCCTAAAAATAAAATATTGGTAAAGGGGCTTTTTTGAAAATGAATGGTATGAGCATTAACGTTTAGTCGCGCAGCAATATAGTCTGCAATGGAAAAATCTTTCTCCACATACCGATAAAATCCAGGATCTTGCAGGATATATTTCCAACACCACCGTGAAGAAACCAAGCGAAGAAACGTTCGCCAATGGACATTATTCCATTGACTGTCCCAAATTTCTGCTTGTTCATGCACCGATTCCGAAGAAAATAATCGAAGAAGCAATGATTCGCGCGTAAGAGAGAGATATGTCGCAAGAATCTTGAAGTATCGCTCCCAAGATCCTTGATACAATATCCCTTTTTCAATTAATCTCTGTTGCCGATCCCAATAGTGACGCGCATCTGATGTTAATAACTTACAGAGCTGTAAATATAGTGTCAGTCGATTTGCTGACGGAGTAAGTCCAATGAATGCGCAAAATCCATCGTACGATAAAAATCGGATCGCCGCTATTTTTAATTCAAGAAGATAATTCTGATAAGGATTCATATCTATTGAAACGATCTCCCCCAACGGCTGCGTCAGCAAATCGAGCGGACGTGCCCCGCTTCCGGTGATACAGAGGCAGCGGTCGTTCGATCCCAACTGTAACGCCGCGAGTTCTGAAGTACTGTCTTCATTCACCGAAGAATAATTGATCCTTGTTAAAAATGAACTCATATTATTTTTTCTGCACCAATATTGCACCATCTTCCATTCGCAATACCCTGTCCGCATAGGAATAGATCCGTTCGTCATGACTGACAATAATGACAGTTGTATTCCGCTCTTTTGATAATTCACGAAGCAAACGAATGATTATTTTCCCGGAAGAAGAATCAAGACTTCCGGTCGGTTCATCCGCAAGAATTATCGCCGGGTTATTCACCAATGCACGAGCGATTGCAGTCCGTTGTTTTTCACCGCCGCTGAGCTGCTGAGGATAAAAATTTGCTCGGTGCGAGATTTCGACTTCATCCATCAGCGACGAAACGATGTTCGATGCTTCAAGACCGGTCGTTCCGGCAATATGAGCGGCGAGTTCCACATTCTGCCGCACTGTAAGGAAATCGACCAATCGAAATGTCTGAAAAATGAAACCAATATTTTTCATCCGGAAACGGGAAAGCTCTTTTTGTGAAAGACTCAAGACATTCGTATTGATGATCGAGACAGATCCGGATGAAGGACGACTCATACAGCCAAGCAGCGTCAGCAGTGTTGTCTTCCCTCCTCCATTCGGTCCGCTGATAATAATAAATTCGCCCGTAGAAATTTCAAGATCGAGCGAGCGAACAGCCACTACCGGCACGGTGAGGTTATCGGAAAATATTTTTGAAAGACTGTGAGCAACAATAATATTGTTGGGAAATGCGTTAGGCACGGAACACCTCCGTCGGATAGACATTGGACAATTTGTTCACAGAAAGGAAAGAACCAATACAACCCAACAAGAGTGAGATGCCAAGTAAAACCATGCACATTTCTCTGTTGATATCAACAGAGATCTCCGGAGCAAAAGCCAAAAGAATAGGAGAACAGACCACATAACCACACAAAGCAACTACATAACCGCCAAAAGAAATAAGAAGTGCCTGCCGAAGTACGATAACAGCAATACGCGATTGAGACATACCCAATGCTTTAAAAAGCGCATAGTCTTCCCGGTGTTCTTGTGCCGATGCATACAACAACAACGAAATAATCGCGCTACCGGTGATGAATCCGAGTAATGCAATCGTCCACAGGATGGGCAAAACCCCGGTTTTCATTTCATCGAGATTATTGGCGATAAATTCCTCTTTCGAATAAAATGAAAGCTCGGGATAATTTTGCTTAAGGTCATCAAGTACTTTCTTCTCATGTATCGTCGTATCTACTGAAATGAGAAAGAAGCTCGAGATACTTTCAAACCCTAAAATTTGTTCTGCATTGGTCAACGTAATGAATGAAAATTGCGCAACAGTAGCATTCGTTTCGCGACTGATTCCTGCAAGTATGAATGGATCTCCATTCAACCGGATGGTATCGCCAAGATCGAGATTGTATTTCTTAACGATTGATTGGTCAAGAATAATCTCTCCAAGATTCGGCACCGGTCTCCCTCGAACAATTGGAGGAGAGCTTAATTCACTTTCCAACGGTATCCCAAAGATGAATGCTGTGATGTTTTTGTTATGAATTTCTGCTGTCGCAAGTAACCGAAGAATTGCTTCAACCTTTTTAACACCGGAAACTGCGCCTAATTCTTCTGCCGTGGAGTTGCTCAGAAACGAAGAGCTGCGCAGCAAATTATTTGAATTTTTTTGACACGCCCAGATTTGTGCCGATGAATGACGAATGAATCCCGTTGATCCATTTTTCACCCCTTCGTATATACCGGCAAGAAAGAGCATCAGGAGAAGCAACGTTCCGGTGCCCGCAATGGTAATCAACGTTCGCGAACGTTCCCGCATCAACATTCTTACAACAATATTATTCATACTTTTTTTCAGCATGATGATTGTTCAAAACAGTAGTTTCTTTTTTACCATACAGGCACCATACTTCATCGACACACCGAACCATGTTTTCAATATCCTCTTTCGTATGCGTTGCCATGATGCTGACTCGAAACCGTTGTTGCTGAATGGGAACAGCGGGATATTCAATCGAATTCACAAAAATGCCTTTCGTGTGAAAGTGATGGGCCGCTTTACGGATATTCATTCCTTCCGGTGCATTCAGCGCAATGATAGGTGAGATTGTCGGGATAGGAAATCCAATTCCCTTAAAAAGATGCTTTGCATACACAATATTGTCGTGAAGTTTTTGAATGATCTCCGGTTTCTGCTCAAGAATATCCAGTCCAGCCAATACTGCTCCGATAATAGGCGGTGGTAATGAAGCAGAAAACATATATGAACGTGCAAAGTACCTGAGATAATTAATAATCTCTTTCGATGCACAAATAAATCCACCAACAACACCGAATGCTTTACTAAACGTTCCGACAATAATATCAATCTCATGCTGTACACCAAAGTATTCTGATGTTCCCTTTCCGTTCTTGCCGAATACCCCGGTTCCATGCGCATCATCAAGGATAATGACTGCACCATATTTTTTACACAATGGAACGATTTTATCTAACGGAGCAAGATCTCCATCCATCGAATAAACACCTTCCACAACCACATAAATTGTCCCTGTGTGAGATTCATGCTCGCGGAGAAGAGATTCTAAGTGTGTAATATTATTGTGTTCGAAGGGAAATGATATGGATTTACTCATCTGCATTCCGTCGATCAATGATGCATGACAAAATTTATCATAGATCACAATATCTCGCTTATTGACAAGGGCAGAAATTAAACCCAGATTGCTGGCATAACCAGATGAAAAAATCAATCCATCTTCTTTCTCTTTGAACGAAGAAAGACGGCGCTCGAGTGTCCGATGGAGTATGGAATAACCGTTGAGAAGCGGCGGACCTCCGACACCGATCCCGTACGTATCGATGATTGTTTTGACATACTCTTTTACATAGGGATGATTTGCAAGACCGAGATAATTATTTGAGCCAAACATTACCATCGGTTGGGCAGCATCAGTATTTTCTTCGATAACATCAACAGATCTATCTGCCGCACTGTTCGTACACCGCAAGTACAGCAACTGATCAGTTGAGCGAAGATCATTGATAAAATGTTGAAAAAATGCTACACGCTCCAGCAAACCCGTAGAATGAGCATTAAGCAATACATCGCGCAGATCAAAATTTTCTCCCCCTTGATATTCTTTTACAGTCATGATATCCCTCCCTCAAGTGTTTGTTCCAATTTTTTAAATTCTGAAAGGTAATAGTGCAGATCACCATGATCTCCAAAACAAATATTTCTGATATGTTCCGTATTGAATGACACGAAATCATTTCGATATTGTAGAGTTATTTTTTGTTCCTCGGTCATTACACCAAGAACAATCGGCTGCCAATCTGCAGAATGAGCATGCTCCATAAATTTTTCGACGGCAACAGAAGGAATCGTAAAGAGAAGCTCAAATTCCCCGTGCGGACCGGCAAGCATATACCATTCCGGAAGAGAATGCTGGCGGCATAACTGAATGGATGATTCGGATAGATAATCATTCATCGATGTAGTAATTTTTGCACCTACAGCATTCACTCTCATTAACTGATCCACCGCCGCCATACACCCGTCGCTGGTATCGATACAGGACGAGGCATATTTCGACACGATGGCTCCTTCCCGAATTCGTGCCGTCGGCCGATATTCAATTTCTGATTTTGATTCATTTCCTAATTGTTGAAAGGCAAATACATTCCCGTTTCCTAATCGTCCCGACGAAAAAAGAATATCTCCAACACGACATCCTTTGCGGGATAATACTCGATCGGTGGAACAATATCCAATCGCCGTTGCACTTACTTGTAATCTGGTTGAAAAATTTGTATCACCACCAAGAATGGAAACAGAATATTTGAGACACGCATCGGTAATTCCTTGATTCAATTTTTCCAAAAAATCGTCACTGAGTTTGTGAGTTAATGTGTGATTAAGAACCAAACCAATTGGAACAGCTCCAACAGCGGCAAGGTCGCTCACATTGATAGTGATAATCATATAGCCGATCAGGTAAGGATCAGTATAAAGTCCTCGCTCAATCTCTTCACAAATACTGTCTGTTGTTATCGCAATAATCGCATCGGTGCCCGGAATTCTGACCAACTCGGCATCGCTTTCATGCGGTTTATTCAACTGCAGCGTTGATCGAGGAAATGATCGAATGAGGCTGTCAATCAAATTATTTTCGAGGATTGGATTGATCACTTGCATATCTTAATCGCCTTTTGTTTTAAAGTAAATTCTACATTGTTCATTCTAATAGTTTCACCGTCAAACTCAACAGCAAATTCATTCCTTGATTGAAGAGATACGTGCGATGCTTGAATCGTATTGGTATGCGGTAATCCTTGGAATTTTCCTTTCGTCAAATGGACGAGCATCTGTAACGTTGAAAGCATGCGTTGATCTTTTATGGTATGGACAAAAAAGAAATCACTGTCAATGAGATGTGGTGTATCATAATGGAATGATCCTGAAAAATGAGGATTGAATATCACTCCAAGATTTGTCACCAATGTATTTTCCGCAACTGCTCCATTGGCGGATATCATCATTTCGAGATTTTGATAATCCAAAATAGTACTTACCGCCGTAAACAGAATTGCTGTATCAGTATGCACCTGTTTTAGCCAATGCAAAAATTTGCCAGGGTGATTAAATAGATCATTTGCTTCCGCGGTGACACCAACACTTGCATTATTAATCCACAATCGTTGATCCGATATATTTCCTGTAGACCACTTTATTGATCCGATTGTACGAAGCTCAGCTGTTTCACGTGCTATTTTACATGGAATGTTCCTCATGTTCTGGTTCTTTAAAAAAGGTTTATGAAAGTCATTGCTCGATCCAAGGCCGATTGCACCAATAGATATGTTCGCCAACGTTCCGTTTGTGCATTGGGCCAGACTGTTTAAAAGAAAATTAACTGTACCATCACCTCCGGCAGCAATAAAGAATTTTTCGCCATGAGAAATCTCTTGAGCAAGTTTTTCCTTTGAATAGTCATCTGCAATAATCGTTACAAATTCTCCCAGGAATGTTCGGAGTTCCGATTCGATTGATTCCCATTTCTGCAAAGCTTTGCCGCCACATGCGTTTATATTAAGAAGAATAACAGCCATAGATCATGCCATTAAATTTGTGATTGTTCGGGACGTAATTTTATAGTCAAAAAGTACAACGCATAATAAATGAGTAAGAATATCATCCACGAAGGTTTATTGACAATGGTAATTGAAGCAATCATCGTGATATATGAATGGATACAAGGAAGGATCGCAAGATATGCGTGTTGATCGTCCGTGACATGACGAAGCTTATATTGAGAATACCAGGAAAAATAAACAGCCACAATCAATAGTGTTATTGCCGCAACAGACGAAATGTCAATTGATCGTCCCTTGAGGACTAAAATAACTGATACGATCCCGGAAAGTGTGAACAGAAGAGCAAAAACATTGCTCACATTCGATGATATTTTTCTTCCGTGCTCAACAACAAGAGTGTGATATCCCGTCGAACGATCTGCCTCAACATCCTTAAAATAACCGGTAAGAACAAAATTAGCATATCCAAAAAATACGGTAGTAATGGTACAATAAAATTCTAAACGATATTGATCGAATGAAAGAGTGCTTCCGGATTGGAATCCCATGAGAAAAACCAAAACAACAATCCACGAATTGTACCATGGACCTCCCCACCATCGTTTTTTGAAGTACGTATATGTCGATAAACCTACGACACAAAAAAATGCCAGAAAAAGATTTGCAAAGGAAAATATTCCGAGAATGATTCCGCATGCAGCCAAACCCAACAGACTGACAACCATTACATCTTTTTTCCGAAGTGTTCCCTGTACGAGCGGACGATATGGGGACGAAAGCGAATCCGTATCCATTTGAAAACAATCAGTAAGAGCCTGACCGAATCCGTAAGAAAAAAAGAAGACAGCAAAGAGCAGGAATTCAGAGAAAAAAGGGAGTGATGCTGAATAGGAAAGGCCACACATACCAGTAATTCCGGAAATAAATAACAGATACGGCCTCATGGTAATCCAATAACCCGAAAAAAAACTTGTTGTATGCGATAATCGCGTTAACATAATTAAGACCTGTCAGCAATGAATCGTCTTATGAATACAGTTTCAATCCATGTGCAATATGGTGAAGTGTTCTGTTATTGGTGTCAATAAATTGTCATAGAGTTATCATATTTTTCAGATTCATATTCTTCGGAGGAATGTAACTGATATAAATCTGTCATTCAAGAATAACTATTCGCAACCGGAGACAGGCTGCGAAGAGATAATTCCACAGTATACATTCTGTTGGGCGTTCTTGCTAACGCGCTAAATTATTTTTACTCTGTTGCAGAAAGCATCATCCTTTTGTAAATTGATATATGCTTACTCAATCAAAAAACAGGTGGGCACAAAGTGGGCACTAACTCGGCAATAAAAGTGAAAAATTTGTCATCTTCAACGCAACAATGACAAATCGAGTTGGCGAAAACAGAGAAATTTTGAAGGAAACAAACCGGCGCGTTCGTCTAACGGTTAGGACGGAGCCCTCTCAAGGCTTAAATACGGGTTCGATTCCCGTACGCGCTACTATAAAAATGCCGCAACTTGCGGCATTTTTATTTATCCTATCGATGATCCTGATGTTTTAGACAAATAGAATTTAGTATTCACAGAAGTGAATGAATAATCAAAAATATGTTTGGGCGACCATGAAAAATCTTAGATCATTGAGCGTTACCACTCAGACAATACGTCTATTGTCACTCTTGTTATGTATTACCCTTATAGCGTGTAATGAAACACCAGACAAACCGGTAAAAGTGTGGTTCACCACCGAGGTGATGCCGGCAGATACATCGTGGTTCAATGGACCAAAGGATTTTACACACAAACTTACACAGCAGTCTGACGTGTATTTTCAAAAATCAGACACTCTGGCGAATACGATCGTCGTCGACTCATCAACAACATATCAGCCATTCGAAGGATTTGGATGTTCCTTTGAAGAAACGACCGTGTTCAATTTATCGAGCATGACCGCCGCAAAGCGCGAAGAACTGCTTCAACTAATCGTTTCTCCCGATAAGGGAATTGGATTCAACATGATGCGTATTTGTATCGGCACATCGGATTTTACGTCACGAAAATTTTATACGTATGATGACACTCCCAATAATACAGAAGATACCTTACTGACATATTTTTCAATTCAAAAAGATATTGATTACAATATTATTGGCGTGTTACAAGATGCATTAAAAATTAATCCGCAGTTGCGGTTTGTTGCCTCCCCCTGGTCACCCCCGGCATGGATGAAAACATCAAAAAATATTGTTGGAGGAAATTTTATTTCACAATATACAGATGTGTATGCAGCGTATTTGACGAAATTTTTATTGGCTTACAAAGAAAAAGGAATTCCGGTGTATGCGTTAACGTTACAAAATGAATCTCTGTATGTACCGGTGGATTATCCGGGATGCTCGCTTACATCGGGACAGGCTCAAGCATTAGCGATTGCATTAAGCAAAGAACTTGCTAAGCATAATTTGGAGACGAAAATATTACTTTATGATCACAATTATGACGGTGCGTTAAACTACGCAAAACCTATTCTATCTGATTCTGAGTCAAATGCTGCAATCTATGGTACTGCAATTCACGGTTACTCGTGGGCTATTAATGAAGTCAAAAGTATTCGCAACATGTTTCCTTCGAAGGCAATCTTTTTCACGGAACGCACCTACTGGGGGGCTGATGGGGTAAGTGATATTATTGATATTTTCAGAAATTGGTCAAGAACATATATCGGTTGGGTGACCATGCTGAATAGTGAAAGAGGACCTGAGCAATGGACACACACTCCCGGACATTCAATGATTATTAAAGATGCAAAGAATCACGATAATTATTGGCTGACCGGTGAATATTATTTACAGGGGCAAATTTCTAAGTTTGTAAAGGTAGGAGCGTATCGAATATATTCTAGTCTAACAGATAAATCGCTCAATAATGTGGCATTCATTAATCCCGATGGAACTATCGTTCTTATTATTTCAAACACATCCATGGAAGATCAAATGATCAGAGTAAAGGTTGGCGAAGCTGCCTTTTCAACTTCTCTGCCCGGCAAAACAGTTGGTACATATCTCTTTTAGAATTGTGTCAGTGAGAAGCGATCTTGTTTATACGATCGCTTCTCATTACACCGCTTTGACCACCACCACGGTTTGATCGTCATGCTGTTCCTTCTCCCCGACAAACTTCGATATTTCTTTAATGATGTGTTCTTGTATCATTTGTGCCGGGCTATCAAAAGAATCAATTAATATTTTCTGCAACCGTTCTTCGCCAAAATCGGCTGATGCGTTATGCGCTTCGGTGACGCCATCGGTTGCAAAAAGGAATATATCTCCTGTAGCATATTGAATCTTTTTCTCTTTCATCTCTGCAGTGAAGATTGAAGCAGCATTCAGTCCTAAACCTAATCCGCGGGGAAGCACTTTTACAACAGTGCGGGATTTGGCTTGATAGTGCCAGAGGGGTAAATGACCTGCGCGAGAGACGATCACAGATTTATTCTCGGTATTAAACTCAGCACCAAGAACCGTCACAAAGGAACGTTTCTCCAAGTCCTGACATAATAAGGTATTGGTCCGCGTAAAAAGATCTTTCGGTGAAAGATCAAAACCGTGCAGCGAGCGAAGAATCCCTTGAACTTTGGACATATATAATGCCGCCGATGTCCCTTTTCCGCTGACATCACCGATCACAATCGTCAGCTTTCCGTTCCCATTCGAAAGATAATCAAAAAAGTCCCCTCCCACTTCCATCGCAGGAATCGATGTTCCCGAAATTTCTAATCCCTGTACATCCGGTGTTGACTGCGGAAGCGAATCCAATTGGATCCGGCGGGCAATCTGCAGTTCGTGTTTCATCCGTTCCTTTTCGGCAAGCTCTTCATACAAAAATGCATTCTCAATCGATACAGATGCCTGTTTTGCTGTTGAGGAGAGGAACGCAAGATCTTCCTGTTGGAAGGTCGTTTCGGATTGTTTTTCACCGACAAGCATCACACCAATTAATTTTTCCTTAGAACGGATCGGTATACCGTAATGGAATCCCTGACGATTGAATTCATCCTTCAATAATGCCGGAAGATAGTCAATCCGAAATTCATTACTGAATGTCTTAATGCTGTTGATCAAATCTTGCTCATGGGAGACGCAAAATTGCGACCACATTTTTCCATCAAATCCCTGCGCTGAAAGACACGAACAACTCTGTTCTCCCCGAAAAAATAATACGCCAACCCGTTTTAATTTCATTAACTCGCTCAATTTTTGCACAAGTCCCCGTGCAAGATCTTCTGCATTCAGCGTTGTTGCCAGCACTTCTCCAAGCTCGAACGATGCACGGCGATAATCGTATTGCTGCCGAAAATATTTCTTGTCGATAAACTGCTGACCGTATTTCCGTACACGCATCACTACAAAGGTGAGCAAAATTGCCAACGCCATCAGCATCACGCGTTCAGAGGTTCCCCGTTGAGACGCTAATTCCGGAGCATCATTCACTTCAATAGCTGTTCCGGTAAAGACAATATTCGTTTTTGGCAGGTCAAGCATCGGTAACTGAAAGAATATCCACACGAGAAAATAGACGATCGCTCCGCCCCACAGAAATGTAACAACACTGTATTGTGTATTCCGCCGCACGCGGAAATTCATGTCCAATAACCGATACCGTCCAATGGTATAAAGATATGAGAGAGGAATTGTTGCAAGCACCGCACCCAATAACCCCAGCCCTATCGTTTGGGATGCTTGAACCGAATTGATGAAAAAATAATATGCAATGACGGAGGAAGAAATACCGACAAACAGCGCAGTCCAACGCACAATGTTGTTATAACTTTTATATTCCGGCGATGCACCCTTCCGGTATTTTATCATCACAAACAATCCAAAAACCAAGACCAGTGCCAAGGGGTATGGTGCATTCCAAATGGTGGTAAGAAATCCTGAAACAGCCGAAAGAATATAATATCCGCGGGCAATCCATTTTTTTTCTATCAGGTCAGCTCGTTCAATCGGAAAATAATGCATGGAATGAAAGAAAAACGCTGTCCCAAACACATACGCTGCTCCCCTCATCACTTGAACAACGATGACTTCCGGCGTCAGGGAAAAATCTCTTCGGATAAACAATATCGCAAGAAAAAATCCGATCAATAGAAATGCGCTGCCGACCAATCGTGCTGCCTGCAAATTAGGCCGCGAGACAGCAATGAACGTTCCTGTTGCCATCCATAACAATCCACACAATGTAAAGACCAACAGCGAGATTGGAATACCGAACTTTGCTAAAACAATATGCAATTCAACCAACTGATTATTCCGAAGAACTTCATACTTCAGCGATTTGCCGATCTGTCCAAATCGAAGGATCCGATCTGCTTCACCTGCATTTGCAAATTCCTGTTCGTTAATTCGGACGATCAGGTCACCGATCTTCATTCCTCCGCGATCGGAAGCACCGCCGGCAAACACATCCGTGACGTAGACATAATTCGGAACCAACACAAGAAATTCTGAAGGTATGGTTTTTCGTTCCACTTTGAAGGTGAGCAAATAATTAAGCGAAGGCCGGAGAATTTCAAAGCGAATCTCTTCTTGCGGACTCTCCTCGATGGCATCGTATACATCCTTCATAGTCTTCAAAGTACCATCATTAATTGCCGTGATCAAATCTCCAGTCATCACAGAATCAAAACTGGTTCGAATGGAAAGTGGGTGACCTCCAATGGAGGGACGTTTATTGATAAGCTCTGCATGGATTGGTTTCACCGCCATAAACCGCGATGGTGAATCCCGAAACCAATTTTCGTCATTCGGACTGCTGATGAAGGAAATAAATGTAATGATCGATTGTACAAGGAGTACGACAAATAGAAGGGAAAAGAATGTTCGAAGTTGCTGAACTTTATTGAACGTAAAGGTCATGAATGTGATAAAGAATGAGTCAGTATCTTACGACACCACAAGGGTTAAGTTACGCTACCAAGCTATCAAGAATTTCCGAAAAAATAAATGCTGTCTTTACAATCTACAGTAAAATCTGTATTTTTAGCTGTAGATCTTACCGAATATGGAGAAAAATATATGAAGTATCTTACTTTTTTTACGCTTGTTTTACTCACTACCACATTCTCCGTTGCTCAGGACGACGACATACATTCCATCCAGGAACATGGTCCCGGCAGCTGGATGTCATTCTCCACTCCGGTGAACGTTCAACATAAATTATCCACGCAAGGCTTGCTTGGATATGAACTCATATTCAATCCGGATTTCGAAATCAGAAAAGGCCGCGATCCCCTGTTTGTCTTTCGATTTGAAGAGATTGGAAAGTTTAATGCGGCGTTGAAGCCACAACTTCCTGCCAACACCCATATGCAATTTATTATTGATGGAAAACCGACGAACGAGTTAAAAGTACAAAAGACAGGATTCCGTAATGAAAATGATGCTAAGCATGTGTTGAAGTTTCTTGTAGTCGGAAATAAACAGATTGTTGATAATATGACCGGCGCCCGCTCGGTACGGGGATTGTTGTATTACAGGGATATGAAGAATAACAAAATCGATGTGAAATCCTTTACGATCGATCCGAAGACGATTCGAACATTAGCGCGTCTTGTGTCGATCGCAAAATAACTTCCGAAGTTTATTTCTTGTTCAAATCGGCAAGCTGCGCGATCTTTTGCTGATACTCCTTGGCTACAAAATTTTGCGGGTCAAAAAAATAGACCCGCTGGATTTCCTCCAGTGCTCTGCCAAACTCTTTTGCTTCAATAAATTCGTCTGCCCGTTGGAAATAACTGTTCTTCACTTTTTCCAGCAACACTGCCCGTTCATCGGGAACAATCATTCCTTCAGAACGTTTTTGCGCGCGCCGTTCACGGTCGTTCACTGCACGATCGGTTAACAATGATAACACATGTTCGTTTTCCATTCCTTTTTCTTCGGTGAATTCAACGGAAGAAGGATACGGAAGCGTTGTGACAAATTGTTCCAGAGCGAACAGGTAAAGGTTGTGGAGGTCTATGATTTTCGCGTCGCGAATGATCTTCAATGCGTGGGAATATTGATGCCGGTGTACTTCGTGTTGCGCTTCACGAAGCAGCGTTGTGAGTGAGTCGATGCTCATTATCCTGCTGCTTGTCCGCTGGAGTAGATCAGTTTTAGTCCTTGTGCTGCTTTCTGATCGTGATCGGTCTGTTCGGTTCGGATCTCTGCATCGAGTTTCAACAGTTCTTCATTCTGCATGTCCACCGTTAAACCATGGGCAATTTCATCGAGCGCTTTCGCATATTCCTTTTGCGAACGGAATTCCGTTGCTACGCGAACGTGAATGCGAATAAGTCGTTCTTGCTCTTCTTTTGAAATACGCTGCTGTGCGGAGGGAGAGGATACAGCGCTCGATTGTCGTTCATTGATGCGTGCATCATGCAACGCAGTGACACGCTGCTCAAGTTTCAGCAGATCGTCGTTCATTGGATCGATTACTAATCCAGAAAGGATCTGCACGAGTGCTTTGTCCAACATGTTTGCCATAAGATGGTTTTGTGCCTGTGCAAGATGCGACGCCACCCGTTCATGACGCATTTCGCTTTGTTTGGAATCGTGCGTCTGTGCAATCACCGATTCAATATCTTCCAGCAACGCTACCGATTCTTTGCGGTTTGGATCAAATTCAATCGCTTTTCGTACGGCAATAATCGCTTCATCAAACTTACCCACGGTGAAATATTCCTTTCCGATCACCAATAATTTTTGGATCTCGAGATTGCGGGATTCTTCGCGCTGTTTCAGTTTCCATCCTTCGGACGCGTTGGAAATTTTCTGCCGTAAATTCAACAGCTCTTTATTCTGTTCGTCGATTACGAGACCGCCGTTCACTTCGGAAAGAGCCTCTTCAAATAAATCACGATCGAGGAATTCCGTCGCATGTTGAATGTGCCGCTGAATAATTTTCGATTTTTCATCAAAATCGCGCTTATTATGCTGATCAAACAGGAATGCATCGAATTCTACTTGCAAATCCTGTTCGTACTTCTGTATGTCTGCATTGAGCGGATCGAGAATAAATGCTTTTGCCACTTCATTAAACGCCTTGCTGAATTGGCTCATGGATCGTAGCCGTTCCGCTTCCAGCATATGGGATTGGATTTTTTCGTTGACGGAATTCTTGGTCTTCTGTTCGTTCAGCACTGCTTGCTGTGCGGTACGTTTCTGTACATTTTGATGTTCTTCCCGTTCATGAAGAATCAGCTGCTCCACTTGTTTCACATCCTCGTCAAATGGATTGATGATGAACGCAAGGGCAACTTCACCCAGAGCCACTTCAAACTGTTTCTCACCGAGGAACTTCCGAGCACGGTCCAAATATTGCTGAATCTTTTCTTTATCAATACGCTGTTGCGCACGAACTTCTTCTGATTCTCCCTGCATCGCTTTTGAGCGATCATTCTGCTCAAGCCGGATCACTTCTTCTTCCTGCTGACGCCGAATCTGTTCCTGCATCGCCCGTTTGCCTTCCTCTTCCAGCCGGAAATATTCTTCCTGCATTGCAAGAATCCTGCGTTCACATTCCTGCAGATCGTCGTTGACGGGATCGAGCACCGTTGCCCGTGTAATTGTGCGAAGAGCGTCGGTAAATTTTTGCTGTCTGGCGAGCTGCTCAGCATTCGAGATGTGCTTTTTAATAGTTGCAACAATCACTTCCCGTTTTTTCTGTCGCTCTTCCAGTTGCTTTTGATAAAGTTCCAATTGATGCTGTTGCTGCTGTTCTTGGGTTTCAAGAATTTTTTGTTCCAGACGCAGCACTTCCTCGTTTAACGGATCGATCACAACAACAAATGCTAGTTCACCCAATGCTTCATCCAACTTATTAGCAAGGTATAGTTCGTTCACATGCTGCAGGTATTGCTTTACTTTTTCTTCCTGAGCGCGTTTCCGTTCCTGTTCATCACGCTTTACTTTTTCTTCTTTTTCTTTTTGATACTGCTGGGTTTGCGACTTAATAATTTCCTGCCGCTTCAACCGGTCTTCTTCCATCTTCCGCTGCTTGTCCGCTTCTTCATCCCGGCGGGAATCTTCCTGTGCTTTACGAATGGTATCTTCCAGAGTGTGAATCTTGTCATTGACCGGATCCAGAAGGTAGGCGCGGGCAATCTCATCCAGTGCACGATTATATTCTTTTCGCAGGTAATAACTATTAGCACGATTTAAGAATGCGGCAATCTTTGCTTCGATGGCATTACGCCGCAACTCATCGTTCTTTGACTTTTCTTCTTCCTCTTTTTTATGAATCTCAACGGCTTGTTCCTGCTGTGCAGCTACGTTTGCACTATGTTGTGCTTCAATGATGGCAAGGTTGGATAAATGCTGCAGGGTCGGAGCAATCTTTTGTTCAGCGCTTGGTTCAGTACTAGGTGCTGCTTGCTTCGTCCCCTTCTTTGCCTCTTCCTGTTGTTTTGCTGTTAACAACGTACGAACACGCTCCTCATACGCTAAGGCGTATAAGTGACGGGAGTCGAACGATCTGGCCTTTGCGATGAGCGTCAGCGCAGTTGCAAGATCCCCTTCTTTCACAAGCTTATCAGCTTGCTTTAAAAGAAGAGCAACTTCTTTCAATCGCTCAGATGTTGGTAATGAAGGGTTTTCAGCCATGAAATTGATCGGTTATGTGTCTACACTTACTCCTATCTTAAAGAAATAAGATAGATTTGTCAACAACTTAACCCGTTAGAATTTTTTAACTTTAATTTGACCCTTTTTATGAAATGACCGATTCATTGGATAATTCGTTCAATCGCTTTCGCAAGGAAGCGGCACCTTTGTGGTTCGGATTCAGCCGAAGGGCTAAATCTACCTCGAAAATAGCCTCAAATGTTCTTTTTTCGGACATAAATTCCATCGCCTTACTGAGATGGAATTGGATCACCAGTTCTTTATCTTCATTCGATTTCTTTTCTTCCATCTGACGCTGTGACCGTTCAATCTCATCTCTCATTTGCAGAGTTTCAAATCGTTTCATGTCAAAACTCATTGCATAGTCCACCCAGCCAAGGGCTTCACTGAATGCTTCCCGTGAAAGTGCTTCCCTTGCCATTGCCAAACTTTTCTTGACACCTTGATCCATTTTAAAGGATTCCTGCTCACGCTGCTGCTTTTCTTCATATTGAAGAAATTCCTGCTGGATCTCTCCCTCCAGTGAAAAAAGCGATTCGTTCATCGGATCATGCCGATACGCCTGGGCAATTTCATCAAGTGCTTCTTGGTAACGAGACTCTCCTCTAAACTTTTGAGCATTCTCAATAAATTGACGAATGGTTTCTGCTGTTTGATGGTCACTTGCACTTTCTGGTTCAACAAGCATTTGCAGAGAAGGTTTCTTCAACAGCTTTGCTTTCTTTTGACCGTCAAGAATTTCCCGCTGAAGTTTAGCGATTTCTTCATCGAACGGATTGATCTTGAATGCCTGCGCAATCTGCCTCAATGCATCGTCATAATTTCCTTGACTGACATAACCGCGGGCCTTGGAGAGAAACAACAAAATTTCTTCTTCATCACGAAGCAGTTTGGATTCCACGTCGATCCGTTCGCGGATCTGTTCTCGCTTCTGTTGTTCAATGGACAAGCGGTGTAATTCCGATTCCTGTTTTCTCCTTCGTTCATCCTCCGCAAGCTTCTGTTCATCACTTTCAATGCGTAGCGTCTCTTCTTCGATAACAAGAATCTTTTTTTCACAGGTGAGAATATCTTCATTTGTCGGATCGATGAAATAGGCCTGAGTGATGACCCGTAACGCTTCAGAAAATTTCTTTTGGCTGAGATACTCTTCCGCTTTTTCCAGATTCTTTTGAACCGTTATGCGGATCATTTCAGCTTTCTTTTTTTCTTCCTCTTGCTGCTGCTTCTTCAGCGCAATGTTCTCTTCCTGTTTTTTGTTTTGCGCTTCCCGTATCTTCCAGTTTAAACTGAGCACTTCTTCGTTGAGCGGATCGAGGACCATGACGAATGCCAATTGACTGAGCGCTTCTTCAACTCTATTGTCACCGAAGAGGCCCCGCGCGATCTGTAAATACTCGCGGATCTTTTGAGACCGAGCTTGTTTATAGGCCTCTTCTTTCTTTCTAATTTCTTGTTCTTTTTCCTGCTCTCGCAGAAACTGCCATTGCCCCAACAACTGTTCCCGCCGTTTATTCTCTTCCTGCCCTTTAATGCTGTTGAGCGATGCCTCTCTCCGATCGTGATCCTCTTGAGCTGTTTTAATCTCTTCTTCAATCTGCAGAATCCGTTCATCCGTCGGATCCAGCATGAATGCGCGAGCGACTTCGTTTAACGCATTGCGGAAATCCTGCTGTGCTTCACGTTGGCGGGCGCGTTGAAGATAATCCGCAATCTTTTTTGCAATTCCCTTCCCGCGCAATATCTCCTCCTGGCGCTGATCTTCTTCATGTTTTTTCTGGAGGGCGTAGACTTCTTTCTGTTTGTAAGCAGAGACCGCACTTCGTTTTACTTCCTTAATTGCAAGATCGAGAATTTTTTCAAGCGTGGGCATCAGCTGTTGAATAACCGATTCTTTTGCTCCTTCTTCCTGACCACGTTCCTCGGTCTGTTTGAGCAATACCGATCGGACATATTCTTCGTACGCGCGGGCATACATGATGGTGGGATTCTTTTCGCGGGCGTGCATAATCTCATCAAGCGCACTCTGAATATCTCCCTGCCGAATAAACTTATCAGCATTTTTCAGGTAGGCAATCACCTCGGTGAGGTGTTCAGCGCCAATTATTTTTTGTGAGATGGTTTGCATCAAAAAAAAGATTTACCCTTTGGTGAGGCTGTTCAATCCAAACAATAAACCCCGCGTGGGGCGGCGGGGCTTGTTGTTGGCTGCCTGTTCATAGTCCAAAACAGTACTTGATGGGCAGCGATGTTACTTGTTTTTATTTTTGTTCAATAATGCCTGAGCCGCTCGCAAACGAAGCCGTAATGTGCTCTCTTCGTTCTTCACAAATCTGTCTGGAGCAATTTCTTCCGCCATTTTGAGAACATTTTTATGCGGGGTTGATTTGAACGCCTTACTTCGTTCAATTGCTTTCTCCAACGTGTGTGAAATCTGATCCTCGGGCATTGGTTTCACAAGATAACGGAATACGTTCAACTCATTAATTGATCGAATGGCCAGTTGCGCATCTTTCACTTCCGTCAGAATAACAGAAACGGTATTCGGATATTCACGGCGGACCGTATCAAGGAAACTGACGCCATCGACATCGCCAAAATTGATATTGCTGACGATAACAGAGACAGGCTTCTTTGCCATTTCTTGGAACGCAGCATCAACGGAATTCACTGCAACAACGTTAAATGCACTTCCGTATTTTTCGACAAGTCTTCCCGTTTCTTCTTCACTGTAATCCACAAACAGCACGGTCTGACTTTCTTCTTCAACCTCGATGTGCACCCGATGACCGGAGACGGGATGTTCTTCCGTTACCGCCTCATCTATTTTTTGCATCTCGTCTTCCTGCAGTTTGGAAACTTTATCAAAAATCTCAACACCAAGTTTCACCACATACAGCATGAATTCACCCTGCCATGGCTTGTTGATAAAGCGGAACACTTCGCCGGCATTCACGGAACCGATAATTGCATCAAGATCCGAATAACCGGTCAACAGCATACGCACACTGTTGGGACTGATCTCTTTTACCTGGCGCAACAATTCATGTCCTAACATTCCGGGCATGCGTTGATCGCTGACAATCACTTTAATCGGGACTGATTTAATAATTTCCAACGCATCAAATCCATTCTCTGCGAGGTACACTTTGTATTTACTCTTAAACAACATATTCAGCGATGAAAGAATCATCGGTTCATCATCGACAAATAAGATGTTCGCCTTTTCTTCGATTACTGGGTTTTGTGTTTTCATAGGTTACTCCTTGCGCTTCAATGATTTCTATTCAACGTTAATTTTTTCGTTATACCGCAGCAGTTTCTTTCTTCCCAACTCGTGGCTGCATCACCGGAATCCGAACATAGAAATCTGTACCGCGTCCGATTTCGCTTTCCACTTTAATTGATCCGCCATGTTTTTCAATGATCTTGTAGGATATCGAAAGTCCAAGTCCTGTTCCTTCACCAATTTTTTTGGTGGTGAAGAATGGTTCAAAGATTTTCCCAAGATTTTCTTTCGGAATACCCTTTCCCGTATCCGAAATTTTTACGACAGCCATATCCGGATTGCCCGGTTCTTTATAGGTACGGATACTGATTGTTCCTTGTCCTTCAATTGCCTGTGCAGCGTTCGTTAATAAGTTCAAAATAACCTGGTTGTATTGAGCCGGGAAACATTCCGCCGATAAATTCGGCTGGAAGTCTTTTTTCACGACTGCTTTATTCTTGATAACGTTATTTGCGATAACAAGTGTTGCATCGAGTGCGTTGTTGAGATCGACCTTTGCAAGATCTGCTTCATCAAGACGCGAGAATTCTCTCAAGTTCCTGATCAGTTCCTGGATACGATCCGTACCAACAAGCGCCTGCGACAACATGGTCTTACTATCTTCCAGCACAGTATTTTTTTCCAACTCTGTTGCAAGATTTGCGAGATCCGTTACGGTTTCTTCTAATCCATCTTCCACACCATTCACCAGCATATCGAGTAATTTGCGGTACTTTTCAATTGCATCATTAATCGTCTGCTGATTGCTGATCATCATTTCAATATTATTCTTTACATAACCAAGCGGAGTATTAATTTCATGAGCAAGGCCGGCGACCATTTGTCCGAGGGACGCCATCTTCTCTCCTTGCACAAGAGCGGTTTGTGTTTCGCGCAAGGCTTTGTTTGTTGCTTCAATTTGTATTCTGTTATCTTCAAGTTCTTTATTACGGGAAAGCAAACTGAGAGCGATCTGGTTGAACGACCGTCCTACACGACCCAGCTCATCACGCGTTTCTACCTCGACCACTTCTGTAATCTTGCCTTCGTTCAACTGTGTTGCCACACCTTCCAGTGTATGCACCGTATCGATCACCGAACTGTAGAAACCACCCAACAAATAACCTACGAAAACAAGAACAAGGAGCGTACCGGCAATATAAATCAACACTTGACTCTGAAACGTTTTAATACGGACTTCGATCAAATTTTTCAGAATGGGAAGTTGAACGTCAAACACTTCCATACCGGCTTTAATCGGACGATCAAGAATATTCAGATCGACACCGCGGGACGCGCGTAAGCTATCGTCCAAAATTTCGGCTTGCAGTAATTCGATGTATTGATCCGTTGTCGATTTCAAGTCTACGTAGGAGGGCTCAACAATCGGAGAAACGGGTTGATTGTATGTATTGATTCGGTTAACGGCGTCAGCAATATCGGCCATGAGTGGTTGAATATTTCCGGCTTGGACCGTAAACGCCGTGCGTTGTTCCGGCGTTAACTTAGGCGTTTTCGCCGCAGTCGTCAACAACATCTTGGATTGGCTGAGGGCTTCGGTAATTTGCAGAGCTTTGAAACTGGTGATGTTCATCAGATAGTATGTTTCAATATCCGTATCCAGTGTAAGGTTGGAGTTATCGGCTACGTCAACAACAAGGGCCAAAATATCCGAAATTAATTTATTATGCAGTTCTTCACTTTTATCCATTTTATGTGTGAAGGCACGGCTCTTCAAGTTTTTCCAGTCGATCTTAATATTCTTCCATTGTTCCCGCACAGCCAGCGCATCGCCGTATTGCGTATCAGCAGAGTCAACACCGAGCACTGCCTGTTCAATTTCCTGTTGCGACAGAACCATACGCTCTTGCGCAGATGAATCACCCAAGAAAAACTGCACTGAGCTTTCGCGATGCAATTGCACTTTTTCGTAAAATAACCGCAATGTGGAATTGTAGGCAATCCCCGTCAATTCTTTCTGTGAATATTCCACATCTTTGTTGATCTGTGTAGTAACAACATACAGCAGACTGAAACTCGGTATCAACAACAGCAATGCAACAACGGCAAATTTTTGCAGATAATTGAGGCGGTTCATCAGTAACGCGCCTAGACTGAAAATTGCTTGTCTCATATGGTAACTCCGTTAAATATTGAAATAAGTAAATTAAAAATAAACTTTATGCTGCTGCCGATAATTTTTGGATTACATCAATGACGCGATCGAATTCAATAGACTTATCAAAAAAGAAATCCGCTCCTTCTTCGAAGCATTTTTTCCGGTATTCATCCTGCGCATAATTTGTCAGCATAATCACTTTTGCGGTGATTTTTTTTCCGCGAATGTTTTTGAGAACATGAATGCCGCTGCCGCCGGTAAGAAAAATGTCGAGGATGATGACATCGGGTTTTGATCGAACAATGGATTCTGTTGCCGCAAGAGGATTGTCGGCATATCCAACAATATTGATGGTTGCAACTTCAGACAACATCGATGTCAATCGATCGCGAACGATCTCTGAATCATCGACAATAAAGACATTTACTGATTTCGTACTATTCACTGTTTGCATAATAAGTATAACTACTATACTAAACATTTGTAGGAGAATGGTATCAGAGAAACAAGGTATTTTATGTAGGTGTTTGTCCTACAAGGGTTTATTCCACAATTTTATTTTGCATAGCATAGCGCGTAAGATCGGCGTTGGTGGAAAAATGAAGCTTCTCCAAAATGCGTGTGCGATACGTACTGACAGTTTTTACGCTCAGGGATAATGCGTTAGCAACTTCGGAAACGGTTTTTCCGGATGCGATCAATTGCAACACTTGAAATTCTCTGTCCGATAATTGTTCGTACCCTTCCCCTTTTTTCGGTTCCTGTACTAAGGCAAGCAGTTGGTCGGAAAGAGCGGCACTGATATATTTTCCCCCTTTAAGAATTTTTGTTACGGCACTTACTAATTCTTCCGGCGCACTGTCTTTCGTCATATACCCCATTGCTCCAGCTTTAATCACACGCAATGCGTACTGATCTTCGGGATACATGCTTAGCACCAAAATCGGTAGTTTCGGCGCTTGTGCTTTCACATCCTTCAATAGATCCAGACCGCTTCGCCCGGGCATGCTGAGATCAAGAATAAGAATATTAATTTTTTTTGAGGTAACTCGGGAAAGGGTTTCGGAGGCATTGGAAGATTCGCTAAATTCTACATTCTTCATCCCTTCGGAAAGAATCTGCTTCAATCCTTTTCGAACAATGGTGTGGTCATCGGCGATAAGAATGTGTGTCATGAACAATTACATGGAAGATTCGGCAACTGGAATGCGGACTCGTACCGTCGTCCCTTTGTTCGGGACACCGGCAACATTCACCTCACCGTTAAAACTCGCAGCACGCTCTTTCATTCCCAAAATTCCGACTGAGCGTGGATTGGCTAACTCGTTCTGCGCAATCCCTTTTCCATCATCTTCAATCGTCAGCAGAACATTCGATCCGTCTTTCCGAAGCGAGATGGCAACATTCTTTGCCTGAGCATGACGGATGACATTGGTTAATGACTCTTGAAAAATTCTGAAAAAAGCGGTAGACCGTTTTTCATCCATCTGTAAATTTTCGTCAAGATGGAATGTGAAATCAATGCCTGTTCGTTCGCCAAAATCTTTCCCCTGCCATTCAATTGCCGCAGCGAGACCGATGTCATCCAAAATACCGGGACGAAGATCAGTGGCAAGTTTTCGTACTTTATGAATAGTTGCATCGGCGAGTTCAATCATCGATTTCAAACGCTTCAGGATCACATCATCCGATGATTGCAATTTATTATTCACCCAGACTAAATCCATTTTCAATCCCGTCAACGCCTGACCGAGATCGTCATGAATTTCACGAGCGATGTGTGTTCGTTCTTCTTCGCGAATATTTTGCAGCCGCACCGTGAGTGCGCGTAATTGTTTTCGGGAACTGTCTATTTCAATTTCGGCATGCATCCGTTCGGTGATATCCGTAATCGTACCGACGAATCCGGCAAGCGAACCATCTGTATTAATTTCCGGAAGCGCGTGACCCATCACCCACAATTCTGTTTTGTCGCTTTCACGAAAGATTCGATATTCGGAATGGAATGGTGCTTGCTCACGCACGCATCGATGCCATTCGGTCCGAATTCTTTTCCGGTCGTGAGAATGAACGGCATTCAAAAATCCATCGCCAAATGCTTGATCATACGATAATCCGGTAATGTCGCTCCAACGCTCGTTCACATACAGATAGAATCCTTCCGGTGAAGCAAGGAAAATACCAACAGTTGATACTTTCGCAAGAGTATTGAACCGTTCTTTGCTGAGGCGCAATTCTTCCTGCACACGACGCTTATCAATAGCACTTTCAATGGCCGGTCCCAGTCGGGCAGAATGCTGTTTGAAGACATAATCCGTCGCGCCCGACCGCATACATTCAACAACAATCTCTTCGTTTAACACATCGGAATAGATAATCAGCGGTGTCAAAGAAATCATATTCTTGAGAATCGTGATCGTGTCGGACGGCTTTAATTCTGCTATTGTATAGTCAAATATGAGGATTTCGGGAGAAAAATCTTCTAATGCTTCCGGGATAAGATCGAATGACGGGAGATGGCGAACTTCATATTCCAAACCGGATTTGCGCATCTCTGTTGTAAAGAGTGCTACACTTTCCTGGTTGTTCTCAATAAATAGAATCCGAATAGACTTCCCCATTGCTATCAATTTTTAGTGTAAATGGTAAAAATTCCCTGGAAAGTATAGCGATTGTTTGAGTGAAAATCAATTTGAGAATCGTTAGAGTTTTGTGAGAATACGGTGATTCCTTTTTTTCTCTTTCTTCCTTTTTGATTACATTAATGAAAGCTCAAGAGTATGAAAATAATGCTTCGAAAAATGCCACGAAATCACAAAAACACGAAAGAGTACAAACAAGGAATTTAAGTCGATCCTTAAGAAATCCTCTCTCATCAAAAAAATGTCTGTGCTGTCTAAACGGCGACGGCATTCCTTCGGAATAAGATGGAATTCGTAAAACGTTCAGTGACATTTTGTGTTTTGGAGTTTTTGTGGGAAAGTCTCAAGGATACTGAGTACTATTAATGTCAGAGAATATTCTCCATAAATTCCATCCTATCGTCAGTTCTTGGTTTACAACAACATTTGGCGAACCATCACCGCCGCAATTGCAGGGTTGGCCTTCTATTTCCAATCGTAATCACACACTGATTGTCGCTCCGACTGGATCAGGAAAAACACTTGCGGCATTTTTGTGGTGTATTAATCATTTGGTAGAAGAGAATATTGTGTTTTCGAACATCATCGGAAATACCGAAGAACTCAAATTGAAACACTCTCCTGGTTCAAAAAGGAAATTGCTTCGTCATCCGTCATCCTTCAACTCCGCTCAGGATAACAAACGGATTTCTCGCACTGACAATCCAATGAAGGGAATTCGTGTTCTCTATATCTCTCCCCTTAAAGCGTTGAACAACGATATTCATAGAAATCTTGAAATTCCCTTAAACGGAATTTTACATGAAGCGGAAGCACAGGGAATTTCTCTATCAGAGATCCGCAGCGCAGTCCGGACGGGAGATACTACACAAACAGAACGGGCTCGGATGCTACGAAATCCACCGGATATTCTCATCACCACACCGGAATCACTTTTTTTAATGTTGTCGTCAGAAAAATCGCGCGCGATGTTTCATTCTGTTCGCTATGTGATTGTTGATGAGATACACTCCATCAGCAACACAAAACGGGGGGTTCATCTTTCATTGTCATTGGAACGATTAGAACAATTGGTAAAAAATTCGAACAATAATTCTGACGATCAACAGAAGACATTTGTGCGTGTTGGACTTTCTGCAACACAAAAACCGCTGGAATTAGTTGCTCAATTCCTGGGCGGAATGGAATGGCGGAATCATAGTCTGGTTCCCCGCACAGTGAACATTATCGACGCCGGTTACAAAAAGAATGTCGATTTAAAAGTGATCTGTGCAGCACGTGATTTTTCGGAAATGCCGATGGACAGCATCTGGTCACTCATTTTTCCGCAATTGTTACAGCTGATCCACGAACATCGAACTACACTCATCTTTGTCAACAATCGAAGACTAGCCGAACGAGTCGCGGCAAAGTTAAATGAAATTCTTGAAGGAGAACAAAACACAACGAACAATTATGCTGTCCCCTTTTACCATCAGCAGCAAACTGCAGTACAACATTTTCAACAGGTGAACGGACAATCCAATATTAAAGTGTTTGCTTACCATGGAAGTATGTCGCGAACGGTGCGCGAACAATTGGAGACCGATCTGAAACTCGGAAAGCTTCGCGTACTGATCACCACTTCAGCATTGGAACTTGGCATCGATATTGGTACTGTTGATTTGGTTGTGCAGATTCAATCCCCCAAAGGAATCGCGCGCGGCTTGCAGCGTGTTGGCCGCTCCGGACATTTAGTCAATGCAAATAGCAAAGGACGATTATTTGTTACCCATCGGGAGGATCTTGTAGAATGTGCAGTGGTAGCAAAAGGGATGATGGAACATTCCATTGAAAAAACCTCCATCCCGCAAAACTGTCTGGACGTTCTCGCTCAACAAATTGTGGCAATGGTCGGCATTGAAGAATGGAACACGGAAGAAATCTTCGATCTGATACGACAGTCATATTGTTATCGTTCACTCAGCGAAATTGTTTTTCATTCCGTTCTGGAAATGTTGGCCGGTCGGTACACTAATGACGCATTCCGCGAACTTCGTGCGCGCATCATCTGGAATAAACTTCACAATCAACTTTCTCCGCTCCCCGGCTCTAAACTTCTCGCCGTTATGAACGCGGGGACAATTCCGGATCGAGGATACTTCGGCGTCTATCTGGAAGATCTCAAAACAAAAGTCGGCGAAGTGGATGAGGAATTCATTTACGAAAGTAGGGCAGGAGACACATTCATCCTCGGTTCCAATGTCTGGCGAATGATGGATATCGATGCAAACAAAGTTGTCGTTTCTCCGGCTCCCGGTCAGCCGGCACGAATGCCCTTTTGGCGAGGAGAAGGAATCGGGAGGACGTATGAACTTGGTGTCCGCATCGGCGAATTTTTAGAACAACTCTCTACCAGTGATCATTTTGAGCAATTAAAAAATTATCCGATCGATTCAAATTCTTCACGAAACATCATTGATTATGTCCAAGATCAGAAAGTATCCACACAGATTGTTCCATCACACCTTGCCATTGTTGTTGAAGGATTCAGGGACGAAGTCGGTGACCCACGAATTGTTGTTCACTCATGTTACGGAAAAGGGGTCAATGGACTTCTCGGCATCGTCCTTACGTATATCCTTAAACAACGCCTGAATATAGAAGTGCAGATGCTCTATAATAACGACGGAATCCTGTTCCGTTGTTCTGACGCAGAACGTTTACCTCTCGATCTTTTTTCCGATGTAACACTTCACACTGCACAACAGATTATTTTGGAAGAAATTCCTTCCTCCCCTCTTTTCGGAGCGTTGTTCAGACAGAATGCTGAGCGATCGCTGCTGCTTCCGAAAGGTTCTCCGGGAAAACGAAGACCATTTTTCCTGCAACGATTAAAGTCTGCCGATCTGCTTCAAATCGTGCGACAATACAACGATTTTCCAATCGTCATAGAAACCATCCGTGAGTGCCTGACCGATGTACTGGATTTCGATCATTTTAAAGAGATCATTACGAAGATTGAAACGGGAGAAATTCGAGTTCATACCGTACAAAATGAAACTCCCTCTCCTTTTGCATCAACGCTATTGTTCGATTTTGCCGCTGTATATATGTATGAATGGGACGATCCAAAGAATAATGCAAAACAACAATTTGCGCTCATTAATAGAGAGCTGGTTGCAGAAGTAGTGAATCTTGAAGATGTAAAAACGGTTGTGCGTAAAGATGCCGTGATTAAAGTGGAAGAACAATTGCAGTTTACTGCATCTACCCGAAAAGCGCGCACTCCCGAAGAGCTGATGGAAGTATTTCTTCGGTTGGGAGAGTTGACCGAAACAGAAATGCTTGATCGTGTCGGACAAAAGATATTCATAGAACAGCTTCAATCCAAAAATATCATTGCTCCCATCTCCATCGGCAGTGCGACATACTTCATCGCCGCCGAAGAAATTCCCTTGTATCGTCCGTTCAGCATCATCGGCAAGGATGTCTTAGCGATCCTTCCGGAACATTTTCAATCCGCACGATTTGAACGGGAAGAAGCACTTCGATATGTGATCATGCGGATGCTCAGATCGCATGGAACGCTCTCCACCAACGACGTTGTCCGGCGCTTTGCACTTTCCCTCACAGAATGCGATGATATTCTTCAAAAACTTCTGAAATCCGAAAACATCGTGCATGGTATCCTCACCAAAGAAAGTGAAGAGGAACAATGGTGTTACCGTCCGAACCTTGAACGGATTCACCGTGCATCTATTTCATTGCTTCGAAAAGAGATCTCGCCGGCAACAATCTCGAATTTTACACAGCTATTGTTACAATGGCAGCATCGACTTCCATCCTCACAAGAAAAAGATGAAGAAGGCCTACGCAACGTTTTGGAGAAACTTCAGGGATGTTCTCTTCCCTCGGAATTATGGGAATCAGAAATCATCAGCAGCAGAATTCAGCATTATGATGGTAGAATGCTGCGTCAGCTTGTTCAGCGGGGAGAATATTTCTGTGTCGGAACAGGTGCAGGAAAATCACAATGGGTGGCACGTGGCGAAGGGATGTTTTTTGTAGAGTCTCACAATCAGACTTTCGAAGGATTGTCCAAACAAGCCGTTGATATACTTCAGTTCCTGCAAAAAAATGGTGCATCGTTCCTTGCTGACATACGTGAACATACATCATATACCCTTGCTGCAATCAATCATGTTTTATCCGAATTATTTTGGAGCAGCCTTATCACGAATGATATTGTTGATGAAATATTGAATATCAAGCGTTATCGTACGACAGAATCCGAACTTCCTCCGGAACGAATAGAGATTGTAAATCCACGCCGAAACCCTTTAAAATCCATTGCCATGAAGAGCGTTCGAACGGCATTCAAACAAGTGCCGGGCTGGAATGGACGCTGGTCTCTTGTACACACCAAAAGTATTCTTGGTGCACAGGTCAGCAACGAAGAGATGATTCAGAGACAAGCACAGCAATTATTATTGCGATATGGAATTGTTGCCAGAGAGATTGCTAAGCGAGAAGATAATCTGCTGCCATGGTCAATGCTGGCGATGGAATTCCAGCGGATGGAAATGCGCGGAGAAATCCGTCGCGGATATTTTGTTGAAGGATTGTCTGGAATGCAATTCGCTCTTCCGGATGCAGTGAGAATGCTGGATGAAATAAAAGCTCATCAATCAAAGAGTGAAGCGCCGATTGTGTTGAATGCCTGCGACCCGGCAAATCCTTACGGGAGTGGGGTTGATTTGAATCAGACGGAATCCGCATCAAATATGGAATCAGTCATGTTACAACCGCGAATGTCCCGTTCAGCGGGAAATTATATTATTTTTGAAAGAGGAACTCCGATTGTATGGATTGAAAATATCGGAGCAAGAATATATTTTCTTCAAACGAAGGACCCCAGTTCTAAGGTGGAACTCCTCTTCGAAGGATTATCGCAGTTTATTAATCTTATCCGGATTGCATACCCGGATAGAAATGAGATCATTCTCGAATACTGTAACAATCTTCGCCCTTCCGAATCAGGTTTTGCCGAACTGTTTCGGTCGCTCGGCTTCTATCGCGACAAAGTGCAAACAATGCGATTAGACTTGAGATAACGAGTGTTGAAACTTCATTTGTAGAATAGTACATTAAAAGAAAAAAGGTGTATTGATGTCACCACAATATGAATCGGTGCTAAGCGAAGCAATGAAACTTTCGATTGAGGATCGTCAACTGCTTGCAAAAAAACTCGAATTAAGTGTTTTGGGTTTGACCGAACAAGAAGTTGAAATGGCGTGGATTAAGATCGCTGAACAACGATTGAAGGAATATGAGCAGGGAAAAATTATTGCGTATGATGTTAATGAAACGATACAACGATTACGCAGTAAATTGAAATGAATATTCGGACCCTTTTGCTTGCCGAAGACGAACTGACAGTTGCACTTGAGTATTATGAAAATATTTCCATCCGAACAGCCGAACATTTTATTGATGATTTTCATGATTGCGTAGAACGGATCAGACAATTTCCCACCGCTTGGGCACCCATTACAACAACCTTACGAAGATGCTTATTCAAAAAATTCGAATATAGTATCATTTACACAATAACACCCTCAGAGATTATTATCATTTGTGTTATGCATAATAAACAAAAACCTGATTACTGGCTTTCACGAATTTGATCTTTTTCCTGGACAATATATGAAAATTCTTTACCTCTTTTTTCTTGTATCAATCACTAGCCTCTTTGGACAAGATTCCATCACCACACGTGATATTTTTTCTGCCGAAAAAATCATTGGCTTGCAATTCAATGAAGCAAAACGAGAATCGCTCCTTGGTGATGTGCAAGGACAACTCAAAAGTTTTCAATCCTTACGGAGTATCCCGCTTTCCAATAATGTTGTCCCCTCAATGATCTTCAATCCAATTCCATTTGGAATGAGATTGATAAGTGGGAAAAGCGTGTTTTCTCCAGAAGGCTCTAAAAATGTTTCCCTTCCACTCAATTGGAATGATCTGGCATTTTACTCTGTCAGCGATCTTTCCGTTCTCATTAAATCACGAAAGATCACCTCGGAACAATTGACAACGCTCTATCTTGAACGGATAAAAAAATATCGACCGATGCTTCAATGCATTATCACGGTAACGGAGTCCTTGGCGTTAGCACAAGCACAACGGGCTGACAAAGAGATTGCTACGGGAAAATATCGGGGACCTCTGCATGGGATTCCATACGGCGCAAAAGATCTTCTCTCAACAAAAAAATATCCCACAACATGGGGCTCTGTTCCTTTCAAGAATCAGTTCATCGAAGAAGATGCAACAGTGATTAAAAAGTTGGAAGCCGCCGGTGCGGTGCTTGTCGCAAAAACCGCAATGGGCGAATTAGCATGGGGTGATGTGTGGTTTGGAGGAAAATCAAAAAATCCTTGGGATACCACGCAAGGATCAAGCGGTTCCTCTGCCGGATCTGCTTCGGGAACAGCTGCCGGATTGTTTGCCTTTGCAATTGGTTCGGAAACATATGGTTCCATCGTCTCTCCTTCTACACGTTGCGGGACTACAGGACTTCGTCCAACGTATGGACGTGTTAGTCGGTACGGCGCAATGGCGCTCAGCTGGTCCATGGATAAACTCGGACCAATATGCAGAACTGTTGAGGACTGCGCGCTCGTGTTCAACGCAATTTACGGACCGGACACAAAAGATCAGACTGTGTATGATCTTCCGTTTATTTATAATCCAAAGAAAACCAATCTGAAAAAACTGCGAATCGGATATTTGAAATCGGATTTCGACAGTGTGAAATCCGGAAAGCAATTCAATAACACAGTCCTTGCCGTTCTTCAACTACTGGGAGCAACATTACTCCCAATTCAATTGCCGAATCTTCCCGTGGATGATATTTCGATTATGCTTGGCGCCGAATCAGCTGCTGCATTTGACGATCTCACACGCAGCGGGCAGGACGATCTCATGGTACGTCAAATTAAAAATGCATGGCCGAATTCATTCCGTGCATCACGGTTTATCACAGCAGTCGAATATATCCAGGCAAGCCGAGTGCGTCAATTATTGATTCAGAAAATGCACAACGTAATGGAGACGATCGATGTTTATGTCGGTCCTTCATTTGAAGGAAGTAGTTTGTTATTAACGAATCTTACCGGTCATCCTTGTGTCGTTGTTCCAAGCGGATTTACAGAACAAGGAAGACCAGTCAGTATCACCTTTACAGGTAAGTTGTTTGAGGAAGGCACTCTTCTCTCGGTTGCAAAAAAATATCAGGATGCAACGATCAATCATTTAAAACATCCTGATCTCCATTAACTAATTTTTCATTTCCCGTACAATACGGAAGCCAACCCGGCTTCCCCGGTATGACTGATGCAAGCGGCTTCGAGTTGTAGTTCGAACAGCCGTTTCGCCGTTCATCCAAGATCCGCCGCGCAAAACACGAAACGCATCATCCGATACGGTATGCGGATTAATTTTTTCATTCTGTGTATATTCACCATAAGAATCAGCGCACCATTCAAGAACATTTCCCGACATATCGTATAAACCCAACATATTCGGACGAAACGAACCAACGGGTGATGTAAACACAAAACCATCGTTATAGCCTGACCAATATTTTAACTGCGAAAACTTTCCGGCTGCAGATTCATCGGCGACATTACCGCTTGGGCCGCCGTTTCCCCATCCATATCTCGGCCGCATTCCTCCTTCTCGCGCCGCAAATTCCCATTCTGCTTCGGTCGGAAGCCTCACAGCAAATTTTGTTTTTTGGGAAAACCATTTGCAGAATGCAACAGCATCATTCCAACTCACACAGACCACAGGATGAGATTCAGTTTGTGAAAAGCCAGGCTGTCGAAATGTTGAGCCATAATCTTTGCTCCAAGCGGCACCATCCCATACAAAAGCCCATCCTTCTTTTTCTGCGTCGGTGACGTAATGCGATTCCGAAACAAACTGTTCGAATTGTCCAACGGTAATTTCGTATGTACTGATCATGAAATCACCAAGCGTTACGTAACTCACCGGTTTCTCATCTACATCCCCTTCATTAAAAACATCACCCAGCCGAAATCTATTCCCTTTAATAAGGCAAAATGGTAATAATTGGGATTCAACAACAACTTCTTCTTTCTTGGCTTCAACAAAATGTTTTGGCGGCGTTTCAGCAAATAGGGAATAAACAATCAACAATAGAATAATAATAATATTTTTTAGGTGATTCATTTTCTCTCCTCCAATAATTGGTCTGCAAAAATACTATGGAGTTAGTGTTGAATACAAGAGGTGTACAACGAATTAAAGAAATGATAATGATGTCGATACAATCCCATAAACGTACATTAACCGTACACACATATTCACTGAATAATGCACGCGATATTTATTTTTCTGTTTGTTGCATTTCGCGTCATCCATTTCTACATTGTTTCACAATTTATTTTACTTATGGCCAATACGTTCTCTCAAATTCTTAACCATCAACGCGCACCCGATTTTTTATTCCGTTTCCCGCGTATCATATTCGTCTACTACCTGCTGAATCATCTGACAGCACTACGAATGAAATATACACGACGGGCAATCCGCCAAGTAGTAACAACAATGCCTTTGCCAAAACGAATTGTCGATGCGGGATGCGGCATGGGTGATTTTTTATTTACTGTACGGGAATTCCAAAACGGTAAACAGCTTATCGGCCTTGATGTTTCGCAATCGAACATCGATGTGTGCAATTGTTTGATGGAAACACTGAAAAAAAAGAATATGAAGTTCGTCTGCAGCGATCTGAATGCTGCGGAAATTCCTCCGCAACAGGATCTGATCATGTGTATCGCGGTGATTATGCTGATGAGTGATGATAAAGCATTATTGAGAAAATTCAGGGATGCACTCGCGCCACATGGACGATTATTACTTTATGCAGCTGTCAATTATCGGCGAACCCTCACGTTATACAAATGGTTTGCGCAAAAAAAGGGTTTTGATTATGATGAAGTTATTGGCAGACCGCAGACGTATAATGATGAAATACTGGAGCAACGAATTAAAGAATGCGGCTTTGTCATAGAAGAAAAAAGACATTCCTTCGGCATTGCTGCCGCAACAATGTTTGAAATCTCTGCGATCTTTGAATGGCTATTCAAAACATGGCATCCTGTTCTTACCCTACTGTTAATACCTTTTTATCTTATATTTTATCCGCTGTATCTCCTTTCCATGTTTATTGATTATCACGGAACCAGAGCAACAGGAAATGGTGTTATGATTATTGCTAAAAAAGCGTAGGCGTTAAACAGTATGAAAAAACTCAAACCAATTGTCCAATCCAGAGACGATAAAAATGATCTGGGATTCGGGTCACGGCTTTCACAGCAGCTACATAACCGCATGATGAACCGCGACGGCACGTTCAATGTTGATCGTGACGGTATGTCCATTGTCAAATCCATGAGCATGTATCATTGGCTTATTACCCTTTCGTGGACAAAGTTCCTCTCCATTATTGTGTCATTCTATATTTTAATGAATTTTATCTTTGCCTTCGGCTTTTATCTTTGCGGATCGGATGCGCTGAACGGCACTGAAACTACCACTGTTACAAATCATTTTTGGAATTGTTTCTTTTTTAGTGTAGAGACTTTTGCAACGATCGGTTATGGAGCCTTAAATCCGAGAAGTATGGCAGCGAATTGGCTGATGACGTTTGAAGCATTTTTGGGATTGCTCAGCGCTGCAATGGTAACCGGTTTGCTATTTGCACGATTTGCGAGGCCAAATGCAAAAATTCTGTACAGTAACAACGCCGTCATTGCGCCATTTAAAGACGGGAAAGCATTAATGGTTCGCATTATTAATCAACGATCGAGCCAATTAATCAATATCGAAGCGCAGATTATTTTTTCGTGGATGCACGAGAAAGATGGGCGAAGGGTTCGTCAATATCATACTCTTCCGTTAGATCGACAAAAAGTAACATTTTTTCCTTTGCACTGGACAATCGTTCACGAGATAGATGAAAAAAGTCCGTTGCACAACAAGGGTAAAGAATTTTTGGAACGAGCAGAAACTGAGATGTTCGTTTTGATTACGGCAACCGATGAAACTTATTCGCAAATTGTCCATTCCCGATCATCGTATCGGTATGATGAAATTGTGTGGGGAGCAAAGTTCAAGGATATCTTTGTGAAAAGTGGAACCGGAAAGGCAATCGGAGTAAACATGAATCGGATCCACGATTACGAACATGTTACCGTCGACTAGTCTATGCAGCATTTTATTATTGATGGTTACAATGTCATTCACGCTGTTCCCGCACTAAAGAAAACACTTTTGCATGATGCTGAGTCAGCACGTGAACTCTTGATTCATTCCGTCGGCCAATTAACGCACACCAAAAAATTTCGCTGCTCCATCATTTTTGATGGAACAGTACCGGATCATTCCCTGAAACAACCCGCCCATGCTCCAGTGCATGTTGTGTATTCCTTTCCTTTCACCGCTGATGGTAAAATGAAACAAATGATCGAACATTCCCGGAATCGTTCACTCCTTACTATTATTACTTCAGACAGAGAAATCTTACGCTTCGCAAAAAATTACTCCTGTCAAACTCACACTTCAACATATTTCCATAACCTGCTTTCTGAAGCAAATGACACTGTCACTGAAAAGTCTGATGTGGCACTTAGTAAATCTCAAATTGATGAGTGGTTAAAGATTTTCGGAGAAAAATAAAATTTTTTGAATTTTCTCTTGACTTTAACGCTTCCTTGATATAAATTTAGGTCAACCTAAATTAAATATCTGGGAATATAAAATGGAAACTGCCGCAATAAATCAGCCAATTTCAGTTGAAAAGCAAAGGTTGTATAATTTCGCACTCTACCTTAGCATTTTTACGATTGTCTATAATATCGCCGAAGGACTCATCTCCACATTTGTCGGATTTTCCGATGAATCACTTACTCTTTTTGGATTTGGTGTAGATAGTTTTATTGAGACAATTTCCGGAATTGGTATAGCGGCGATGGTAATTCGAACCTCAAATAATCCTGCTAGCCACAAAAGTCTTTTTGAAATCACTGCACTAAAGATCACCGGTTGGTCGTTCTATGTATTGTCCGGTGGATTATTGATTACGTCTATCCTCTCTGTTATTTCAGGAAATCAACCGAACTCTACATTTTGGGGTGTCATCATATCCCTCATCTCAATCGTTGCAATGCTTGGTCTTATCTATTATAAAAAGAAAGTTGGAAAAGCATTGGATTCGAAAGCGATGATTGCAGATGCAAATTGCAACGTCGTCTGCGTGTACATGTCCATTACATTATTGGCTTCGAGTTTTTTATACGAAGTGTTTTCTCTTCCTTACGTTGATGCAGCCGGTGCTTTGGGACTGGTCTATTTTTCCGTGAAAGAAGGGAAAGAATGTTTTGAAAAAGCAGAATCGTTAAACGACACTTGCTCATGCGAACACGATTAACCGAAGGAACAGTGATATGGCTAGCGAACAAGTAGAAAATTATCTGAAAAATATTTATAAGCTCTCTTCCAATGAAGGAAAGGTGACCACCTCTTCCCTTTCTGAAAAATTGCAGATCTCCCCCGCATCAGTATCAGAAATGATAAAGAAACTCGCGGAAGAAGGAACACTGACACATACGCCGTATAAGGGAGTAGAGCTGACAGAGGCGGGAAAACATCTTGCACTTCGAATCATCCGTAAACACCGGTTGTGGGAAATGTTTCTCGTCCAGGTGCTTCATTTCGGCTGGGATGAAATTGACAACGAAGCAGAACGTTTCGAACATATCATGTCCGATAAGATGGAAGAGAAAATCGATCATGCATTAGGCCACCCGATGATTGATCCGCATGGTGATCCCATTCCCACAAAAGATGGCGAGATCAAATGTTCTATGAGTTATCCAATGGTCGAAGCGCGCGATGGTTCCATCGTACGGGTGTTACGCGTTAGTGATTCCAATTCTGAAATGCTGCAATATGTTTCATCCATCGGCATATCGCTGCATAAAGAGATTACGATCAAACAAAAAATGAATTTCGACAATTCGATGCTGGTGAAGATTAACAATAAAGAAATCAATATCAGTTCAACAATCGCCTCGAATATTTTTGTGGAAAATGTGCAGGAGAAAATATGATTGACCCCGGCAATGCATTAATAATTTTTGGAATTTTTTCCCTTGTGGCAGCACTATTCCTTTTTCCCAAATATGGATTGTACTCCCGATGGAAACGAGCGCGCCGAGGAATGAAACGGGCAGTGATCGAAGATGCCTTAAAACATATCTTTGATTGTGAATACAAGAATATATTTTGCACGACAGAAAGTATTGCAGGTTCGCTTTTAATCTCAACGGATAAAGCCGCAGATTTACTCACACGATTATCAACGATGGGATTACTGCTCACAAATGATAACGGAGTAAAATTGACTGCAGACGGACGGTCATACGCGCTCCGGATCATTCGCGTTCACCGTTTGTGGGAACGATATCTTGCGGATGAAACAAGTGTTCCGCCAACAGAATGGCATTCTTCTGCAGAATTAGCTGAACACAATCTTTCTGCTTCAGAAGCGGAAGCACTCGCAGCACAGATTGGCAATCCAAATTTTGATCCTCACGGAGATCCTATTCCGACACCAAGCGGGGAACTACCGCCCAAAAAAGGACACTCATTGCTGTCACTCAACGGCGGTGAATTTGCCGTCATCACACATATTGAAGATGAACCTGAAGCAGTCTATGCGCAGCTTGTTGCACAAGGATTATATGTTGGAATGCAGGTGATGATGATCGAACGCTCGAACGAGCGCGTTCGATTTGCGGCGGACGGAGAAGAGATCGTTCTCGCGCCGTTGTTGACAAATAATTTAACTGTTGCAGCAATTACCGAGGAAGAACATCTCATCACTTCCCCGCTTGAAGCACTTGGATCTTTAAAAATCGGTGAAGAAGCGAAAGTGTTAACCATTTCAAAAGCAATGCGCGGTCAACAGCGAAGACGATTGATGGATCTGGGCGTAGTTCCCGGAACAATTATTAAAGCAGAAATGACAAGTGCTTCTGGTGATCCAACGGCGTACAATATTCGAGGTGCACTTGTTGCGCTTCGTCAGCAGCATGCAAATATGATTTTCATAGAGAAAAATTAAAACGCTTCGACTCATCCCGATGAATCGGGATCCGCTCAGCGTAACTTTATTTGAGGTACCATTATGTCGCACACACCAAATGCAAATTGCGAAGATTGTCCGGTTCATAATCTTGGAAATCTTACCAAACTCGGTATCAACATGTCACAGTTCGATTTTGTTGTGGCACTTGCCGGCAACCCAAATACAGGGAAAAGCACTGTCTTCAATGCGTTGACCGGACTTCGTCAACACACTGGAAATTGGCCGGGCAAAACCGTTACTCGCGCTGAAGGGGGATTTGTCTACGGAAACAAGCGATTTAAACTTGTCGATCTTCCCGGAACATATTCCCTACTTTCAACAAGCACAGATGAAGAAGTAGCACGGGATTTTATTTTATTTGGTCAGCCGGATGTTACAGTCATCGTAGTTGATGCAACTCGGCTCGAACGAAATTTAAATCTCGTCCTTCAAGTTTTAGAGATCACAGATCGTGCAGTCGTATGTTTGAACCTGATGGATGAAGCAAAGCGTCACAATATTGACGTTGATGCAAGAAGGCTCGCAAAAGATCTTGGAGTTCCAGTGGTTGCATCCGCGGCACGACAAGAAGAGGGAATTCCTGATCTCTTAAAATATATTTATGATGTAGCAATCGGTGCGTATGTTTGCAGACCTCATCGTTTGGAAAGAACTGCCCCGCGATTAGAAAAAGCAATTTCTGAATTGACAATAAAAATAACAGCCGAATTCCCTAACCTTCCCAATTCACGATGGATTGCTTTACGATTGTTGGAAGGAGATCAAAAGATCATCGATGCTGTTAAAAGCGGCGAATTGAAAGATCTTTCTAGAAATACAACGATACTATCGGTAGCATAATGCCAACATTGAAGAAATAAAATAAACCTTGTCAAGGTTAATACAATTTATATGAAACCTTGACAAGGTTTAAAGGGATTAACATTATGAAAACAAATAACAAAGAATCAATACTCTCTACTGCTAATACCTTGCGATGGGAAATTGGTGAACACGTTCACGATTCCCTTGTGGAATCAATCTACGCTGATGCAAATCAGATCGCATCACGAGCAGTCACAACACCAACAGAAAAACCGCGATTCGACTTCGATAAAAGATTAGACAAACTTATCACCAGCAGATGGTTCGGATTCCCGTTAATGTTTTTGCTGTTGGCAGTCGTTTTTTGGCTTACTGTTGAAGGCGCGAATGTTCCTTCGGCAATGATTGCAACATTCCTTGTTGACACAATTCATCCATGGTTACGCGGTGCTTTTTCGTTGATTGGTTCTCCTTGGTGGTTGACCGGAGTACTTGTTGATGGTGTATGGCTCGCAATGGCATGGGTCATCAGCGTGATGTTGCCGCCAATGGCGATCTTTTTCCCTTTATTTACACTGTTGGAAGATTTTGGATATCTTCCACGCGTAGCGTTCAACATGGATTCACTCTTTCGACGAGTGGGAGCACATGGAAAACAATCACTCAGCATGACAATGGGTTTTGGATGCAATGCTGCCGGAGTTGTCGCCACTCGCATCATTGACAGTCCGCGAGAACGATTGATTGCTATCATCACAAATAACTTTTCTCTCTGCAACGGACGATGGCCGACCCAAATCCTTATTGCTTCCATTTTCTTCGGAGCATTAGTACCGGCACATCTGGCCGGACTTGTTACAGCGGGAGCTGTCGTTGGTGTTGCAATGCTAGGAATATTTTTTACACTTGCCGTTTCATGGGGACTATCGAAAACAGTATTGCAAGGAGAAGCATCTGCGTTCAGCTTAGAACTTCCTCCCTATCGACCGCCGCAATTGTGGCAAACGTTATATACATCGCTGATCGATCGAACCGCTATCGTTTTGTGGCGCGCTATCGTCTTTGCAGCTCCCGCTGGAGCGGTGATATGGCTTGTCTCCAATATTCATATAGGCGAATTAAGTATTGCGGAACACTTTATCGATTGGTCGAACCCATTTGGAATATTGTTAGGACTTAACGGAGTCATTCTTCTTGCGTATATCATTGCTATTCCGGCAAATGAGATTGTCATTCCTACCGTGTTAATGATGACAGTGCTCAGCACCAAGCTCTCCGGTGTGGGAGATGGCGCGGGCGTTATGTTTGAATTGGATGAAGCAAATGCTGTTGCGGATGTTCTTCGAGCAGGCGGATGGACATTCTTGACTGGATTAAATTTGATGCTTTTTAGTTTACTGCATAATCCTTGCTCAACAACAATCTATACTATCTACAAAGAGACAAAAAGTGTGAAATGGACAACAGTTGCTTCTATTGTTCCTATCATTATGGGAATCGTTATCTGCTTTCTGGTGGCTCAAGTCTGGAGATTGGCGGTAAGTTGAATATGTCTTGGTTTGATCTTGCATTCATCATCGTTGGATGGGGCGTTGGTAATTTTTTTTTCAATAATTTTGAGAAGCATCTTTCATGGAAACGGCGAATGTTTAAACTGCTGATCATGATCGGTATGCTTTACCTTGTAGGTGAAATTGGAATTGTTTTTCTATACAGTTTTCTTGGAGTCATGATTTTGGGGATGGTCTATCTACATGCTGTTTGGTTTCCCAAAAAAGGAATTAACGGCTTCACTGCAGAACCGTACGACAAGTATCTTTTCATGGTAACAAAAAAATGAGTACCAAATAATGTTCATTTCAGAGTTTATTGTTCGAATAATGTTTGCTGTAGCTTTTTTCTCGGTTTTTTCGTTCGGTTTTTATTATCGCTTGAAAGCACAGCAGCAACAAGACCGATTTGAACGGATGAAGAATGAAGGAAAAACTACCTTCTTCATCCTTCGCGTCAGCGGCTTAATTTTGTGGTTGATTGCATTTGTTTTCCCTTGGTTTCCCGATTTTTTCGCAATTGTACGTTTCGCGCCTATCGTCACTCTACAGATCGTCGGGATCGTACTTTCCCTGATTTCCATACCGATGGGTATATCAGTTTTTACGAATATTGGAAAGAATATTACTGACACAGTCGAAACCAGAAAAAACCACCAGCTTGTGACAAGCGGTATTTATCGTTTCATCAGACATCCATTATACACAACCGGATTTTTATTCTTTGTCGGATTAGGCCTGCTTTCTTCAAATTGGCTGATGCTTCTTCTTTCGTTGATAGTTTTAATAACACTATATGTTCGTACATTCACAGAGGAACAAAAACTGATTGAAGAGTTTGGGGAGCGTTATACAGAGTACATGAATACCACTGGGAAGTTTATTCCAAAACTATTTTAATTATTTAAGGAAGTGTATTCGCATGAAGTTATATGTCTTCATTTTTGCATTTGTTGCAACAATCTCCTATTCCCAAGAATTTACAAAAGCCATTGAGGATAATTCTTTCTTTATAGAAGAAGCATATAACCAAGAAGCGAATGTCATCCAACACATTTTCAATGGAACAACGTTTTCTCCGGGAAATATTCTCGAGACAAGTTTTACAGAAGAGTGGCCTATCTTTGATCAAAAACATCAACTGAGCATTACCGTTCCATATCAATATTCATTGGCAGGCACAAGAATTTCTCAAGGGATCAGTGATCTCATGGTGAATTATCGCTATCAGTTTATGAATGAACATGGATTGGCGGTTGCTCCACGTGTCTCCATCATTCTTCCCACCGGAGACAACAAAAATGGCTCTGGAAATGGTGCCGTCGGTGTTCAACTTAATTTACCGGTAAGCAAACGTTTCTCCGATGAGATTGTAACTCACTATAATGCGGGATACACAGTAATTCCAAATGCGCGTTCTTCTTCTACTCCCTCTAAAGAAACGGTTTCTGAATACTTATTTGGGGCAAGTGCCATTTATCTCGCCAATAAGAGTTTTAATGTCATGGCAGAAGTTTTATATACTTCATCCAGTTCACCATTAGGAAGAACAAACGAATTGATTGTCAGCCCTGGTGTTCGATGGGCAATAGATATCGGAGAACTGCAAATTGTTCCGGGATTGGCGTTCCCGATTCATTTCGTCAATGGAAATAAAGATGACGGATTCGTGTTATATTTATCGTTTGAACATTCTTATTGAATGAAACATCTAAAAAACTCTCGAACAACGTCATTGCAATGACTTTTTCAGAAATCTCTGAATATAAATCAGATAAAGTTATCTGTGGAAAATTCGAAACGTATTTCATATTGCTTCTTCAAACAATTTCCGTTAGCCTTACCTCTGTAATTCCATCCTCGCTATCCTGAAATAGACCGACTCATCTAGAGTCAATCTATTATCAAATAAAGGGACATCCACAATACAATATGAGGGAGTTATGAAAACACTCACCTTCAAATCTTCATCTATTTTCTTCATCTATACATTCATCGGTTTTGTTCTGCTTTCGATGCCTCTGTTTGCCCAACCGAAAAAAGCAGGCGACGAAGCATTAGGTTCAAGGAAATACAGCGATTACGAAAAACCACAAACATGCGGAACATCATGTCATGTAGATTTTTACCGACAATGGGAACAATCGATGATGTCACAGGCATACACACATCATTGGGACGAAATTGAATATTTCAAACTCGCTGTTCCGCATGCGGAAAAAGATCCGAAAGTTGCCGGTGTAAAGGCAGGCTGCAACGGTTGCCATGCACCGATCGCATTTCTTGCGGGAGATGTTCCACCACCAAAACCCTCGGAAAACAGCAGAGCCAACGAATCTGTTTCGTGCGACGTTTGTCATACGATAATCGGATTTAAAGGGGAAGTCCCTTTCAATTTTAATTATATCTCGGAACCAGGAAAAGTGAAATACGGACCGCGGGAAGGATTACAATCTCCTGCACACGAAACACGAAAATCAGATTTTCTCCGTTCAGCCGATTTTTGCGGAACCTGTCATAATGAGAAAGATCCATACGGTATCTGGGTAAAATCAACACATCTGGAATGGAAAGAAGGACCATATTCAAAAGAAGGAGTGCGATGTCAGGACTGCCATATGACGTACGCGCCGGGACAGAATGCTTCAATGGCAAAACCACTACCGGATGTTGCTCAGCATTTGTTCCATGGTGCACATGATCCCGGAAAAATCCGCGGTGTAGTTGAACTTCGCGTTCATCCAGACATTCGGGAAGCCGAACCTGGCGACCGCGTGAAATTCACCGTCGCCCTTTTTAATCAAAAGACAGGGCACAAATTCCCGACTGGTTCCGCCGAAGAGCGTATGGTATGGCTTCATGTTGAAGCTGTCGATGCCAAAGGAAATGTATTTCAACTTCCGGTGGATAAAAAAGGATTCCCTGGAGAAGAATATACTATTGCAGCGAATACATTGGCCTATCAGGATATGGGAATAGCTTTAAATAAACCCGATTTCCCAGGCATTCAGCGCGACGGCGTTCCCGTCGGCGACAGAATATTTAGACTTCCCTATCTCGACCCAAAAGGACGGATGACTATTCAACAATGGAACACCGCTTCACTCTCTACAGATTATCGATTCGGACCGAGGGAAACTAAAATTGAAACATTTACTTGGACTCTTCCTTCAAATCTACCACCAGGAAAAATGAAAATTTCTGCCGTGTTAAATTATCAAAAACTACCAACACCGGTGGCTGAATTTCTTGGTGTCCCAAAAGATGAAACGGAAACTATTCAAGTGAATTTTCACGAAACATATATTACCGTCCTTCCCTAACGAGATACTGTTATGAAAAAACTTTTCATCTTCATTGTAATAGCATTAAACGTCATCGTTACACAATCAAATGCTATCCCGGCATTTGCACGAAAGTACGATATGTCGTGCCAAACCTGTCATTCACCCGCCCCAAAATTAAAAGCGTACGGGGAAGAATTCGCTGCCAATGGATTTCAACTTCCCGAGAAAGAACCGCCCCGCTTTTTCCGCGAAACGGGCGACGATCAACTTTTGTTGATGCGGGAACTTCCCTTTGCATTTCGTATGGAAGGATATGCGCGATGGCAGCCACAGTCTAATCATCGCGCAGATTTCCAGGCGCCATATCTGTTAAAATTATTGTCCGGAGGACAAATAGCTCGGAATGTATCTTATTATTTTTATTTCTTTTTCGGCGAGAGGGGGAGTGTTGCCGGACTTGAAGATGCATTTATCATGTTCAACAATCTCTTCTCGTCCGAACTGGATATTGTTGTAGGACAATTTCAGATAAGTGATCCTCTCTTCAAACGTGAGTTGCGATTGACGCTGGAAGATTATCAGATCTATCGCATTGCTCCCGGCTTATCAAACATCAATCTAACGTATGACCGCGGGATGATGTTTTCCTATTCCCTGCCGACACATACAGATCTGGTTGTAGAAGTGCTGAACGGAAGCGGGATTGGTGCGGCAGATGCGATGCGTAACTTTGATTCGGATAAATATAAAAATATATTTGGACGTGTATCACAGGATGTTGCTGACGGGATCCGTGTGGGAGGTTTTGCATATTATGGCAAAGAGGAAAATCTCTCCCTCATCAACTCATTATGGATGGCTGGACCTGATCTTTCACTTTCTTTGGAACCAATCGAAATAAATGTACAGTATGTTGAACGAAGGGACGATAATCCAACTTTTAGCGTTTTAAAGAAAACTATAGAGACGCGTGGAACGATGGCAGAATTGATCTATTCACCAGATGGCGATAAAAGCAGTTGGTACGGAGCCTTGATCTATAATTGGGCCGAGATCACTGCTCAGTCTTATAAGTATAACAGTATCACCGGACATTATAGTTATATGTATGCGCGCAATTTACGATTCTTGGCAGAATACACGTACGATATTCAAAATAGTGGAAATAAATTTACGGTAGGATTAGTAGGAGTGTTTTGATTGTTATGATTTCATAAAGAGTGAACGATTTTTCTAAAACCTTACGATTCTATAGCTATAGAAACGTTCCTTATTGTTTCTTCAGATACTAATCTGTACACTCTCCAATAAGATTTCCAAAATCGTAAGGAACGAACAATGTCAATCCGGCCGTACATTTTAGCAGAAACAAATTGGAAGAATGTTAAAGCGACAAAATACGATGTAGCAATTCTACCTTGGGCTGCCACCGAAGCACATAATTACCACCTTCCGTATTCTACCGACACTCTAGAATGTGACTATATTGCCGCAGAATCCGCACGCCGTGCCTGGGATGCTGGAGCAAAAGTGATTGTATTACCAACCGTACCATTCGGGGTGCAGTCAGGACAATTAGAAATTCCTTTGTGTCTTCATATCAATCCTTCAACTCAAGCATCAATCCTCCTCGATCTTGCTCAAACACTACAAATGCATCATATTCAAAAGCTTGTCATTCTCAACGGTCACGGAGGGAACGATTTTAATACGGTTATTCGTGAGTTACAGCCAAAATTGAAGATCTTCCTCTGCTCGCTCAATTGGTATGTTGCTGCACCTCCAAAGCAATACTTCAACGAACCGGGAGATCACGCCGGAGAACTTGAGACCAGCATGATTATGCACATCGCACCAGATCTTGTCTTATCACTCGATCAAGCAGGAAGCGGTGAAGAAAAACGATTCCGTATTGAAGGATTCAGAAATGGATTAGCGTGGGCGCCGCGACAATGGACGAAAATTTCTCATGACACGGGAGTGGGAAATCCGAAAGCAGCAACAGCAGAAAAAGGAAAACGATTCGGAGATGCAACAGCAGAAAAAATTGGAACATTCCTTGTTGATCTTGCCGCCGCAGATATTACCGATCTGTATGAAAAATAAAACCCCGCTTTTGCGGGGTTCAATGCGTTAGAATCGATACACACTTCTATTTTGAGGAAAAAAGATTCATCCCCCATCGAACAAGTGCTAAAAGACCAAAGATTACTCCGAGAATTGCCACAACGGACGATCCTGCCGGAAAGTCAAATTGTGTCGAAAAGAATAGTCCGAAAAAACTTCCGCAAACTCCGACGAGCAACGAAATAATAACCATCGCATTTCTTTTGTGAGAGATAAGAATCGCCGAAACGGGTGGTATAATCAGATATGAAAAGACCGGAATTACTCCAGCACTTCGCACCGCAAGTACAATCGCCAACCCGATAGAAAGATAAAAAAGAAAATTCCAAAGATTAAACACACCAATCTCATCAGTATCATGGTTTTCGAATTTTTCTGTCAAACCAAAGAATTTTTTACGGAAGATTACTTGGAAGAGTCCAACAACACCAAAGGCGAATGCCATAGTCATAATTTGTTCGTCCGTCACCGTAAAAACGCTGCCGAATAATACTTCGGAAATATCTGATTCTCCATGCGGTGATTTTGAAATGAGCAGCACGGTTGCTGCTGAAGCGACAGCATATACAATGCCGATGATTGCTTCCTGCTTCAATCGCTTGTCTTTAATCTTGATGAAAGAAAGAAGAAACGCTCCTACCATGGTGAAGATAATGGAAATGAGAGTCTGATCTTTCCCGATAAAATTTCCAAATGCTACACCAAGCATCGATATTTGCCCGAGCGCCAGATCCACAAAGACAATTCCTCTCCCCACCACATGCACTCCAAGATACGAAAGAAGCAGTCCCATGATAATGCTAATCTTTAGTGCGTTAACAATGAATTCCTGCGTAAACATGTCGGACATACTAACTCCTTATTGCAAAGCGGATAGAAGCTCTGATACGTTATGATCGAAAAGATCGAAATATGTTTTTATCTCGGGTGTCGCCCCAACAGATGTAGCCAGTGTAACAACTTTCCCGTTAGAATTTCGCGCAACGAGATCAGCTGATTCTGCCGTGAAATAGGGCGAATTGATAATAATCTTAATCTGTTCTCTCTTCATCACGCCAATAATCTTCGCCAGTTGAGACGGTGTCGGAGGAATGCCGGGCTGGGGTTCGAGAAAGTCAACAATCTTTAAACCGAAACGTTGTTCAAAATATGGCCATTCATTGTGATAGGCAATTACTTTTGTATTTTTGAATCGGGTCAGTTTCCCTTCCCAATCTTTGATTTTCCCATCTACAGTTTCATTGAACTTTTTCAAATTTGACTGAAATTGTGCTTTATGGTCCGGATCCAATCGAGAAAGAGTGTTTGCAATCGTCTGCGCAATGACCTTGCCGTTTAATGGATCAAGCCAGTAATGGGGATTGCCATAAATATGAATATCCCCTTCTCCCCTGTTGATGCTTGACGGAATTTGCAGCAACGAAATATTGGATGAAGCATCCACATATCCCTCCCCTCCTTTTTGGACTTTTTGATTGCGCGCACTGTTTAATAACGCCGGAACCCAGCCGATCTCAAGATCGAGTCCTACCGTAATAAAGATGTCTGCCTTTGATAATTTCAGAATATAACTAGGTTTCGGATCAACAAAGTGAGGATTCTGATATCCGGTGGCAATCGAGAATGCTTCAATCCTATCCCCACCGATAAATTCGGCGATACTTTTAAGATCCGGAATTGTTGTAACGATTTTCAATTGCGAATATGAGTTCGAAAAAACTAATGTTAATAGAATAAGAACAATATTTTTTTTCATAGAAAAACCCTTCAACGATATACTTGCATTAATATGCATGTGCCGCGTGAGTGCCAATACCAAAAATCGCCCGAAATACAATCTGATAATAACCTGGAGCATAATTCCGATTTACGTTCTGCAGTTCCAAAGCCAATACCTGAAATTCGGTCGGTTGGAACCGAAGTAGTAATGAGGAGGTTCGCTCGTCTGATTTTTCAATCATCGGAAGACCAGAATAATCAAAACGGAAACCGAGAAATGTTCTTTTCTCAATCTGATATTCAAATAAAGTATACGCTCCGTACGATTGAACGTCGCTACCCGCGGATGTATCTGCGAGACTGACCAGTGCTTCTGTTTGCCATGTGAACGAACGGTATGTATTGAATTGAACCGGTTTCCATTTATAGGTCAGATCAATTCCTGCCATTCGTGTATCTAAATCTAAAACGTTCGCTCCCGTTAATCCTGAGAATCCGACACTCAATGTGGAATTATCCGAAAGTTCAAAAAAATTGTTAAGATGCGCAGCATAGAGTAGTTTATTGCTTGATCCGTTATCCAATGACGGAGTCGATACACTTCGACCAATTTCAACATAAAGCTCCTGAAAGAATTCCCACGGATTAGGAACAAGAACACTTGCGGACATACCTTCCATAAACAGCCCTTCGTCACCGAAATAATTTTTGATCATGGTCGGAAAATCAATAAAACTGAACGCATGGGGATGAAGTATATTGACTTTTGTGAAATGTGGCTTAAATTTTCCGAGCGTTACTTGCAGTGAATACGGAAGAGTCATGGATGTCAACGTTGCCAATTCCAATCCAGCTGAATAGTCACCGTTGAGAGAATCTTTGCCAAAAGAAAAGAGGAAATTTGCTGAAGCGTACGGATCGACAACGGAACTCATCTGCACTTCAAGCGCATTAAAATATGTCTCAATATTTCGGCGCCCCGCATCGGAATAGGAAGTCCGAAAATCCCCTATCGCACTGATATCGGGATTTGTTGAGAGTGCAGATCGAACCGTACCGGCGTTTTGTGCAGGAATAGTTTGCGCCGGCATTTGAGCCTGAAGTTCCAGCATCAAAAGAGAATCAGCGGTAGCCGATGAATCAGTCGAGGCCGTCTGTGACTGTGCCGAGGCGATAGATAGTAAGAAAAAAAGAAGAGCGGATAAAACGAAAAGCATTCGCATGGAGTAAGCCTTTCTCGAATATTAAAATTTTCGTTACTGCTCAGCGGTTATGATTTTTTTGCCACTAAAACACGAAAACACAAAATTTCACCAACCTTTTGGGGATAATGGTTCAAATTATTTTGTGCACTTTCGTGTTTTCGTGATTTGGTGGCATGTTTTTGAATTTTTATGCCATTCTGCTGAGCAGCTACAAGTTTCCAACAAAAGATTTTTCATGCTTCAATTCATGAATCAATCTCTTTGTGCAATGGTACGTTGAAAATTGAATTACGAGAAAAGTGCCGGGGGACCGCGACGGGAATGCGTCGAATGGAAATCAATAACTGCGGTAAAAGAAAAATGCGAGATATATTCCTGTGAAACAGGATCGATCAGAGGAACAACGGATGATGCTTTACAAAGACCGGAATGGGATACGAATGAACAGAGTGTGCAGTCATCGTGAGAATCTATCGAATGATGGTGGCAGTGAGATGCATCATCATGCTGAACGATTGTGTGCACACCGCTGCCGGTAGCAAACGGAGAATCTTCGTGAAAATGAAAAGGCACAGTCACGGATGTGAGTGTGCCATAAAGAATCAATACAATAACAGAAACAAAATTGTTTGTTCTGTTCTTCATTGCGTTCCGATTAGAGTTTACCCGCGCGCACCAATTTTGCGATTTCGGCGGTGCCGTTCTTCGTCACAGTTTTTAAGGCTTTGCTGGTAAGTTTAACGTTTATGTATCGTTTCAATTCCTGCACCCAGATGCGTTTGCTCTGGAGATTTGGAAGAAAGCGACGCGGTGTTCTGTTGTTCGCGTGCGATACATTGTGTCCGGTCATTGGACCGACTTCTGAGACTTCACATCGTTTTGACATTGTTCTAGTTCCTTGTTTGCTTAATGATCTGAATTAGTGTGCGCCTGACTGCATTTTTTTGTATTCCGCTTCCAGGACTGCATCTTCAGACTTTTCGTCTTTTACTTTTACTAATTTCTGGTTGAAACGGTATGAACCTTTATCTGTTTTTACCGCTGCAACAAATTTGATCGTTTTTTCCAACCCGCCTGCTTTTGCGGCTTTTTTGGCTTTTTCCTCAAACGACTGTTGTTTTGCCATTGAAATCTCTCCTTGCGTTTAGACGTTGTTACTTTAGGGATTATAAATATACGAAATTCCAGCCAAAAAGCGAATGAAAAAAATTAAATAATTTCATCACCCTGGCTTTTTAAGCGAATGACCCTATTCTGATAGTTATTTTCCGCTTATTTTTTAAGAACTTCTACTTCTAGATAAGAGCTATTTTCTATGGATCGATAGATGCGGTGAGTCGCCTTCTGGAAATCGGTCTCTTTTGCTTGGTAAATATTCACGAATTTTTGAGGATTCCGATCGACAAGCGGAAACCAACTGCTCTGGATTTGCACCATGAACGAGTGTCCCTTTTTGAATGTATGATTTATGTCCGGGATGGTAAAAGAAACAGTTTCTATTTTATTTGGCTTCAATGCTTCGGGAGTTGAAAAACTATTCCGGTATCGTGCACGCATCACTTCTCCGCGCACCAGCATTTGATATCCACCCATTTTTATATGCTTGGGATTTACTCCATCGTCTTTTGTCGTATCCGGAAAAACATCGATCACTTTCACAACAAAATCGGCATCAGATCCTGTTGTTGAAACAAATAAATGCGCAGTAATCGGTCCTGCCAATGTCATATCGTCGTCAATGTTCATTTTGTACGAAAGAACATCGGGACGCTGCCAGGCAAATCGCTGATCGTCCGTCATATATTCCCTGCCACGTGAATTGCTGATGTCCGCAATATACGGCACTGGTCGATGAGGATCGCTGAGGTATTCATCGGAACCATTTTTCTCACTCGGTTTTTTAAAGGAGAGTTTTTCTTCTGCAGAAAGAAATATTTTTGTTGTTTCAACATTCTTCGGCGGCCATTCACTATATGATCTCCAGACATTACTCCCTGTCTCAAATGCAGAAACTTCCGGAAGATGGAAGCTCCCTTTTCCCTTCAAATAAAAATTAAAGAATTCACGAATGTGTTGATCGTAATATTCTGAATTTTTATTTCCAAAACTCACATGTCCTAATCGGCTCCCATCGGAACGAACCCAGCCGCCATGAAACCATGGACCCATCATCAGCAAAGTTCGATTTTTCTGGTTGTTCTTTTCAATCGCGGAATAAATCTTTAAAGAACCATAGAGATCTTCGGCATCGAACCAGCCGCCAACAATAAGAACGGCAGGTTTAATGTTTTTCATATGTTGAGCGACACTACGCGATTTCCAGAATCCATTATAGTCCGGATGGATAAACAGATCATTCCAAAATTTAGCAGTGTCTCCGTAATATTTATTTTTTATCGATAACAATGATCCGGCTTCCAGCAGAAATTTATATCCATCAGGTGTTGGGAATTCAAATCCTGGGGGCCAGGTTGTTGTTAATGTCGGCCGCGGTTTTCCAAATGAACGATAGAAGCTGAAACCATCAATCAACAACATAGCTCCATTATGATGAAAATCATCGCCGATGAACCAATCTGAAATGGGGGCTTGTGGCGAGACGGCCTTTAATGCAGGATGCGAATTGATTAAACCATGAGCCGCATAAAATCCCGGATAGGAAATTCCGATCATACCGACATTACCGTTATTCGGTTGGACATTTTTTAACAGCCATTCGATTGTATCATAGGTATCACTACTCTCATCAACATCATTATTCGATCGTTTATCAACAATATGCGGACGAATATCTTCATACACCCCTTCAGACATAAAGCGGCCCCGCACATCTTGAAACGCCATGATATATTTTTCCTGGGCCATCCATAAATTATTTTGTCCCGCTTTCAAATAATCACTTCCATAGGGTGCTACCGTATAGGGAGTCCGCGACAGAATGATGGGATATTTCGTCGTTGTGTCCTTTGGGACATAGACAGCGGTATGGAGTTTTTTGCCATCCCGCATCGGAATTTTGTATTCGAATTTGAGATAGTCAGTCTTAAGATCAATATCCTGTGCAAAAAGAAGGATGGGTAGAAGAAGAATGGAACGAAAATATTTCATAGAGTTTCTTTCCTATTAATAATATACATGTTTTTCACACTCGATTCTAAATAAGGAATACTACAAGAATATGTCGTCGATACTGTTTTCGCATCCACAGACTTTGTCTGCGGCAGCCAAGTGATATTCTTCTGCGGATACATTGACACAGTCATTTCCATTAACGAATTCGCCGATTGCATTGAAAACACAATCCCCACCATTCTGAGTGTGTGAAGTCAGCGAATCTGTTCCACGTGGTTTTTACAGTTCGACGAAAAGCGAGTTATGCATAAAAAGTTCGACAAATCTCTTACCGGAAGAAGAAACATGAATCCTACTCTTAGACAATGACTTAAGCTGTAAAATGATGGACGTAACGTACAAAATTTGGCAGAGTTGTTCAATACAATACTATTTAAGTCCATATGATAAATTGTACTATCAAAAAAGAAATTATTAATGATTGAATCCGAAGCACCAAAAATATTGTTGCTTACTGTTCTTGTGCAAGAAATAATTAGGAAAAAAAAGTGTGTATGGCTTACGTCATAATTTTGCAACACATTTATAAGAAAACGGAGTCGATTTATGGTATATACAAAAATAATTAAGACACATCACAAGAAATCGCTCGGAAAGATTTTAAATCCAATGGATGAGGCAATACAACAGTCAAACCGGCCAAAATATTACAGGCAAGAGCCAAATAGACGCATTGCGTAAATCATGCTAAAATGGTATAATAGACGCATGTTTATGCAGAAAAAATAAACTACTGAGATATTACAAACGTTAATGGTTAGCTTAAAAGACGATACACCATCAACAAAACGAACAGATAATAATCGAAAAATATGATACCGGACTATCAATCGTTAATGCTTCCTTTACTCAAACTTGTCTCGGACAGACAGGAACATAAATATAGAGATCTAATTGAAAATTTAGCGACTGAATTTCAAGTGACGGACGAGGAAAGAAAAGAACTTTTAGCAAGTGGTAATCAAGCAATTTTTGATAACAGAGTTGGTTGGGCAAAAACATATTTAAAAAAAGCAGGACTTCTTGACTCACCCAAACGGGCAACTTTTGTTATTACTCAAATTGGACTTGACACTCTAAAGAAAAACCCTGAGCGAGTAGATGCAAAATATTTAAGACAATTTCCTGCATTTCTCGAATTTCAAAACGCAAGCCGAAATGACAGTGAAGAAGAAGTTGTAATTGTAGAAATAAACGAACAAACACCAGAAGAAAATCTTGACAAGGCATATCAACGAATTAGAAAATCATTAGCGTCTGAATTGCGTAACCGAGTGGTTGATTTATCGCCAACATTTTTTGAGAGACTTGTCGTTGAATTGTTAGTAAAAATGGGATACGGTGGATCTATCAAGGACGCAGGAAAAGCAATAGGAAAAAGTGGTGACGAAGGAATTGATGGAACAATAAAAGAAGATAAACTCGGGCTTGACATTATTTACATTCAAGCCAAACGTTGGAGACCAGGAAATGTAGTTGGGCGGCCAGAACTACACAAATTTGTTGGTGCTTTAGCTGGACAAGGTGCTAAAAAAGGCATCTTCATCACGACATCAAATTTTACAAAAGAAGCTTTGGAATACACACCAAAAAATGAAACTAAAATTGTGCTTATTGACGGAGAACAATTGGCTCAACTGATGATGGACTACAATCTTGGTTGCACGACACAACAGATATACGAACTTAAAAAAATTGATAGTGACTACTTTGGCGAAGAGTAATATTAATTACAAAAAAGAGAGTCGAACCGCTAACAGCAGCTTCAAGAAATTGGTGATTCAGTGGTTAAATGAAGCTTTGGACTTCGTATCAAGTTTGGTAGTGGCAGAAGTTTAGTGCTTCAAAATCGCCAACTTCTTGTAGCCACAAACCGATATACGAAACAAATGTGAAACAAATTATATTTTCAAATGGCTAAAAAATCAAAACTGGTTGAAATAAAAACAAAACCAACCTTAGCAAACGTGGAGGATTTTATCAACTCTGTTAAGGATGAACAAAAGCGCAAGGACAGTTTTGCGCTTTTGGAAATGATGAAAAAAGCAACCGGGGAAGAACCAGTGTTATGGAGCAGTTCTATCATCGGTTTTGGGAATAAACGATACAAAAGTCCCACCACTGGCAGGGAAGTTGATTGGTTCCTTATAGGTTTCTCTCCCCGTAAAGCGAATCTATCGCTGTACCTTATGGTAGATATTAAGAAACAAGCTGTCGTTCTTAAAAAGCTGGGTAAACACAAGACAGGTATTGGCTGCCTCTACATAAATACACTTAAAGACGTTGATCTAAACGCTCTGAATGAAATCATCCGCACATCTCTAAAAGAAAAAAAGTAAACACATTTCGTATATCAACCGGCAGGGCTGCGGACAACATCGCAATAATTCTGGCGTACAATTATCATTTCAACACTATCCTTCTACCCTTCTTTAGTCATCGGCTGACAATCATTCAAACCTACGGCTAACAACACTCAAAACCATCCAGTGATAATAATTTGCAAAAAAAACTTGCGTAGTCAAATAACTTCATGTATATTGTAGTCAAATAACTACACAATAAAATATAATGAATTTACGACGAGATGTATTTCAAGCCATAGCAGATCCGACAAGAAGAGCTATACTTCTGTTGGTTGCTTCACAATCGATGACGGCAGGCGCGATTGCCTCAAACTTTGATACGGCAAGACCGACCGTTTCAAAACACCTGCAGATACTTACCGAGTGCGAACTGATTGAACAAGAGCAAAACGGCAGAGAAATTTATTATCACTTCAATCCTAACAAAATGAAAGAAATAGCTGAATGGCTGATGCCTTTTGCAAAAATGTGGGATGACAGGTTCAATAAATTGGAAACAATCATGAAAAACTACAAACAAAAAAAATAAAATACTATGGAACGGAAAATGCCGCTGCACAGCATCCCTTACAACGGGACAAAAATCAACGCTGAAGATGGCAAACAGGATTTAATGATTACGCGGGAATTTGATTTGCCGTTGGAATTACTTTTTACAGCGTATGCAGATCCCAGCATTGTTGAGCAGTGGATGGGAACAAAAGTGCTGAAACTTGAAAATAAAAAGCACGGCGGTTACCAATTTGAAACAACTGATCCCAAAGGAAACAAACACGGATTCAATGGTGTGATCCATGAGTTTAGCACGAACCAGAAAATCACGCGCACATTTGAAATGGAGAATACCCCTTTTGGTGTCCAGCTTGAGTTCTTAGAATTTGAAAAACTCACGGACAACACCAGCAAACTCAATATGCATATCGTATATAAGTCGGTCGCACTCAGGGACCAGATGCTGAAGTTACCCTTTGCTCAAGGCATCAACATGGCGCATAACCGATTACAAGAGATTGTAAACAAATTAAAATAATATCTCACAATAGGGAGAAAAGATATGGCGAAGAGAAACCTGTCTGCCGGCAAAGCAGGTAAAATTATCTATTGGATTGCTACGCTCTGGCTTTCATTAGGAATGCTGTCAACCGGTTTAGGACAGTTATTCAATTTTAAAGGACAAGGGGGTGCAGATATGATTACCCATTTGGGTTATCCTCTCTATTTGCTGACAATCCTTGGCGCTTGGAAAATGTTGGGAGTCGTTGCAATGCTTATTCCTAAATTTCCTTTACTGAAGGAATGGACTTATGCAGGATTTTTCTTTATCATGACCGGAGCGGCATTTTCACATATCGCCATAAGTGATCCTGTGATTGAAATATTTCCTTCGCTGTTGCTTCTCGTTCTGACCGTAATGTCTTGGTATTTCAGACCTGCAGATAGAAAAATCATTTCGGTTAATCAATAAATGAATATTCAACAGAGGTAATATAAAAGTATGAAGAAGACTAATAGTAATAAAAAGGAGTTGTCACCAAAGCAACGTGAAGAACTGCTCAGAGCGTTGGAAGACCGTTTTGAGAAAAACATGAACCGACATAAAGGCCTTGAATGGGCTACAGTACAGGCAACGCTGGAAGCTAATACTGAAAAACTGTGGTCACTCAATGAAATGGAAAGAACTGGCGGTGAACCGGATGTTGTTGGTTACGATAAAAAGAGACACGAGTACATTTTTTATGATTGTTCAGCGGAAAGCCCTAGCGGCCGCAGAAGTCTTTGTTACGACCGTGAAGCGCTGGAGTCAAGAAAAGAACATAAACCGAAGAATAGCGCTATTGATATGGCTGCTGCTATGGGCATTGAGATTTTAACTGAAGAACAATATCGAGAATTGCAGAAACTTGGATATTTTGATACGAAAACATCGAGTTGGATAAAAACACCTTCGGATATCAGAGAACTTGGCGGTGCCCTCTTTGCTGATTTCCGCTACGACAATGTCTTCGTGTATCACAACGGTGCAGAATCTTACTATGCTGCCAGGGCGTTCCGTGGTTTGCTGAGGGTTTAAATTTGAGAATTGATCAACTGAGAAAGAAATGGAAAATATAATAAATAACCAAAACACAAAATTAACCAACCTAAATTAATAAATGTAACTACTCAGAGTTTAGGATTTTTTATCACGAAAACACAAAATTTCACCAAACTCTTAGGGATAATGGTTCAAATTCCTTTCGTGCCTGCCCGACTCGTCGTTTGGCGGGATTTGGTGGCATGTGTTTGAATTTTTATGTAATTCTGCTGAGTAGTCCCAATAAATTAAAATTATGAATGAAGCAAAACAAAATTTAATCCTTGCCGAACAAAAGGCAAAAGAATTATTTCATACCGTAGAACAACGTGGATTAATAGTTTCAGGAAAGTCTGAAAGAGAGTTATCAGATGAAGTGATTAAACTTGCCAAAGAACTTTTTGGTATTGAAACGTACTGGCATAAAAAAATTGTACGGGCTGGCATCAATACACTTCAACCGTTCAATGGAAACCCGGTTGACAGGGTTATTCAAAATGACGATATAGTGTTTTTAGATTTCGGCCCCATCTATAATGGCTGGGAAGCGGATTTAGGAAGAACCTATGTTATCGGAAATAATCCTTTAAAATTGAAGTTAAAAAAAGATGTAGAAGACGCTTGGCATGAAGCACATACATGGTATTCGAAGCAAAGCAACCTTACCGGTGCGGAATATTTTAATTACGTTGTTGAACTAGCGAAACGCTATGGGTACACGTTTGGAAATGAGATAGCAGGTCACATCGTAGGTCGTTTTCCTCATGAGCAACCCGATGACCCTAAGGATTTGTGTTTAGATATTCATCCTGACAATCATAGCAGCATATTTCTATTGGATAAACACGGAAACAAAAGACACTGGATTTTGGAGATTCACTTTATAGACAAGATAAATAATATCGGTGGATTCTTTGAGCAATTATTGACAACAGAATAAAACAACAAACTACTAACACGGGTTTTGCATTAGAGGGACGCGACAGATATAGCTTCAGCTTTTTACTTAACTTGGACGAAAAGTATTCAGCGGGCATTTGCAAACGAGTAAGACATTCTCTCATCCCCGCCATCGCAAAGCTTCACCGTTAGAGTGATTCAAAAAATAAATGTCCTCGCAGCAAGCCGCGAAGTATCTTGTCATGTCCCGCCTTTCGAATTCCGTATAGCGGGATTCAAAAAGGCGGAACCAGCGTACGCTGGCATCCAGGTCCTGGATTCCGGTGCCGAAGGCATCACTTTGTAGACTTTCGCCGGAATGACACCGCAACCGGCGGGGAATTGGACCCTTAAGAGATTAAAATTGTCACTGTTATTGAAATATGCATTGTTGTAAATGTGGTTTTTATAGTACTGCCAAGGATAACCTTATGGAATATTCACTGTACAAAATGATTCATGTTATCGCCGTCATACTTTTCTTGGGGAATATCGTAACTGGCCTTTTTTGGATGCGTTATGCCGTGCAGACAAAAAATATCACTATCATTGCGCATACGATGAAAGGTATTATAGACTTTGATAATTACTTTACAACACCGGGCGTTATCATTATCTCCGCGGCGGGCGTTATGACAGCTATAATCGGTCACTTTCCCATGCTGACAACCGGATGGATTCTTTGGTCGATTATCCTCTTCATTATTTCGGGAATTGTTTTCATGGCAAAGGTAGCACCGCTGCAAAAAAAGATTTATGCTTTTACTACAGTGGAAACATCAGCAACGAATTTTGATTGGGAACAGTTTCATTCGCTTTATCGTGCGTGGGATATTTGGGGTCTACTTGCATTGGTTACACCACTGGCAGCGGCAGTGATGATGGTGATGAAAATTCCGCAGTAATGTATCAAACTTTATCGTAAAAAATTTATGTCTGGTGAATTAGCATCGTTTTTCGCACGGATTCGTATCATTGGAATAAATCCGTATGTGATTCCGACAAAAATGGCATTGCGATTGCTTTTTGATCAATCAGGAAGAGAAACAGGACCGATCCAGGTGCGCGGGACATTAAACGGATTTCCTTTCACACAAACACTCGTAAAGTATCAAGGAAAGTGGCGTTTATATTTGAACACGCCAATGAGGAAAGGAGCTGGGATCGACGTCGGCGACATAGCAGAGGTGAGTATTGCGCACGATCCGAGATCAAGAACAATCAAGATGCCAGCAGCATTGAAGAGTGCATTACAGAAAAATGGAAAAGCACAATCGGTGTTTAAAGGTCTGCCGCCATCACGTAGAAAAGAAATTGTTCGATATATTGTTTCGTTGAAAAGTGAAGCAGCGGTCAAAAGGAATATTGAACGGGCAATCAGATTTCTTTCAGGAAAAGGTAGATTTGTGGGACGCGATGAACCTTAAAAAGATAAATGACCATTACACCGCAAATGAACCGCTTCGCAAAACCTTTCCTGCTAGTTTCCCCGTGATCGAATTATTATCAACAGCAAATTGCCCGTTCACAATAACGAACGGTATTCCGGTCGGAAATTGATGCGGATTGAGAAATGTTGCATTGTCTTTAATCGTTGCGTAATCAAAGATGACGATGTCTGCTGCTTTTCCCTCTGCGATCACTCCACGATCTTTCAAGCCAATTTTTTGTGCCGGCATCGAAGTCATTTTCCGTATCATTTCCGGCAGCGAACAGACATTTCGTTCTTTTTGATAATAGGAAATTGCGCGGGGAAACGTTCCATACGTTCGGGGATGCGGGTTTGATTTTGACGCCGGTGAATATGCGCCGCCATCCGAAGCAACGATTGTATTCTTCCATCGAAGAACCAATTCTGTTCCCTCTTCATCCATTCCAAAACCGACCATGCCAACAGAACCATTTTCTTTGATCATGAGATCGACTGCAAATTCAAAAGCATCGACATTCAATTGAGTGACGATCTGTTGAATTGTTTTGCCGATGTATGTTTTGTGCTCTTCCAGTTTCGTTGATGTGATCATCACGGAATCCCACGATCCCAAGCCGTTGATCTTCCGTAACGTCTCCGGCCGTATTTTTTCTACGATTGATCGGTCTTTCAACCGAATCATAAATTGTTCCGTCCCTCCATCACGTGACCACAACGGAAAGAGATTTGCAAGACCGGTCTGGTATGCAATGTAGGGGTATCGATCGGCGTGAACTTCGATCCCTTCCGCAATCGCATTTTCCATCATCTTAATAGTAATTTCATTCTTATACCAATTCACTTTATAGGATGATTTTAGATGTGATATTAGTAAACGGCCTCCGGAATTGCGTGCAATACTAATCGCTTCTTCAATCGCTTCAAGTACTCTGTTATCTTCATTCCGCATATGTGATGAATACAACCGATACGGTTCTGGAGCAGCTTTGGTCAACTCCCACAACTCTTCTGTTGATGCAAAACTTCCGGGGGTATATTCCAATCCTGTTGAAACACCGCAAGCCCCTTGCTCAATCGCTTTTTTCACCTCTCGTTTCATCGCTTTCATCTCTTCCGGTGTTGCCGGACGATCATCTTCACCCACAACAACTTCGCGGATAGTTCCAAGCCCTACCATTGATGCAAGATTTTGAGCAGATCCTTTTTTCTGCAGATGATTAAAAAATCCGTCAAGGTCTGTATATAATTGTTCGTCATCCTCTCCAAGAACTTTACGAGGAGCGCGTGATTCACCATCTGCACCTCCTACTTCGGTTGTTACTCCCTGTCGTAATTTGCTGTCCGCAGTCGGAAGCCGGAGAATTGCTGAATCGGTATGCGTGTGAATATCAACAAATCCCGGAACCACATGCATTCCATTTGCATTGACTATTCGCATTGTATCAATGCTTTCAATGTTACCAACGGTAATAATCTTTCCGTCCCGAATCCCAACATCAGCGAGAGTTTCTGCAATACCGGTTCCATCAATTACTCTCCCTCCTTTGATTATGAGATCGAATTGTGTGCGATGAGAAATTGATGCTGCGGATGGAGCACAACTGGCAAGAAACGCACCTGCACCAAGCGATGCAGATGTTTGGATGAATTGACGCCGTGAGTAATTTTTCATGAGAATTGTCCATGAAGACCTCGCAGGTTTTGGAAACCTGCGAGATCTTATTTGAATAGAATTACAGTAAGTTGCTCGCTAATTCTGCTAACTTTGATCGTTCTCCTTTTTCCAGATTGATGTGCGCGTAAATCTTTTGCCCCTGCATCTTTTCAATCAGATAGCTTAATCCATTGGACATACTGTCGAGATATGGATGGTCAATCTGATAGATATCTCCGGTCAGGACGATCTTCGTCCCTTCTCCTGCTCGCGTGATGATGGTTTTCACTTCATGCGGTGTAAGGTTCTGAGCCTCGTCGACAATAAAAAATATCTTTACCAAACTTCGTCCGCGGATATAGGACAATGCTTCAATCACCAATTTTTCATCCTGCAGTAATTGATCAATACGCTGATACTGTTGGTCCGATTCCTGATATTGATTTTTGATCACATTCAGGTTATCGAACAATGGCTGCATGTACGGATCGAGTTTCGATTCGATGTCGCCTGGAAGAAATCCAATATCTTTGTTGGATAATGGAACAATCGGACGCGCCATAAAGATCTGCCGATAAAGTTTTCGCCGTTCAAGTGCTGCTGCAAGAGCAAGCAATGTCTTTCCCGTTCCCGCTTTTCCTGAGATCGTCACCAATTGGATATCGGGATTCATTAATGCGTTCAATGCAAAAATCTGTTCGGCATTATGCGGTGCAATACCATAAGCAACGTTCTTTTCTATTTTGGAAATCTGCTGCCGTTCTGCATCGAATGTTGCGAGTGTCGATTGCTTTCCGTTCCGCAAAATGATGAATTCATTCGGACGGAAATGATTTGTCGGCAATTCATCCGGCTGAACCTTAAACGGATTTGCGTGAAGACGCGTGATCACTTTTTCGTCAACATTTTCAACTGTGCGATGTCCTGTATACAGTTCTGTGAGATTCTTTACCTGGTCGTTCTTATAATCTTGCGCAGGCAAACCGACCGCCTTAGCCTTCATCCGTAAATTGACATCCTTGGAAACAAGTATTACTTCACGCGATGATTGTTCTTTTGCTAAACAGTATGCGGTATTTAAAATCTGATGATCTGGCTTGCTTTGAGAAAACGAGGAATAGATATCTTTGTGAAAGTCCTGTTCTAGACGTACGGTAATCTTGCCGAGTCCAGGCCCAATCTTGATACCGCCATTGAAGATGTGATCGCCGCTCATTGCATCAACATTACGGGCAAATTCGCGTGCGTGAAAGTTTATTGATTCGTTTCCTTTTTTAAATGCGTCGAGCTCCTCTAGTACTGTTACCGGAATGACAACATCATGTTCTTTGAATTGATAGATGCATGAACTATCGTGTAAAACAACGTTGGTATCGAGAACAAAAATTTTCTTCTTTTTTGCCATTGCGTTGTTAGAACCTCACATAGTGAATGGAAATAGTGGATTATCGTTATGCCATACAAAAAGGTGATAGCATAGCGTTGGAGATGCATATGGATTTGCAGGCGAATATGAAAATTCGGAAAAATCGAGGGGAATGTTCTGATTGTCGTTATTGGCAAGAATTGTCTCTTGTTCAAGAATAACTTTAAGTCATTGTAATAAATACAGTGGTAATACGCAAGGGGTTTGGGGATGAATTTTATAGAAATGTGATGTAGTAATTTAGCATGAAAATGGAGTTATTTCCATCAAGAGATTCCATATTTTAAGCCGGATTTACAGCAAAGCTCTTTCATAATTTTTTCTAGATTCAATTGATACTTCTGTGTGACATAATCCTGCCTTGAAAACTGTTTCTGATAATCCGTGTATACATCAGGATAATATCGTTCGATGATCTTGAGCACGAGAGTTTTGCTATCCGCTTCTTTATTGCCAAACAGCGTTACACTTCCGACAAGCAGATAATCCAAACCATATTCTTTTGTGGTTCCAACGTATGTTTGAAGTGATTCTTTTGTATCAGTCAATTTGGGAAGCAGCGGAAGAAAATGAGCACCAACATAGAATCCATCCTGCTTCAGTTTTCTCAACATTTCCATCCGTTCCATCGGCGGGTTGACGTTCGGTTCAAACCGCTTTGCAATCTCATTATCCAGCGTACAAAATGATGAAGCGATGATCACATTCTGTATTCCCTTGCCTTGTAAGTCGTCAGGAAGAATTGCACTCTTTTGTATCTGACGAAGTATATCCAGATCTCTAAAGACAAGATCCGATCGAGTCATCACATACACAGGGAACCGATGTTTTAGGATTACTTTAAGAAACTGCCGGGTGAGTGTTGTTTCTTTTTCGATTGGCATATACGGATCAGTAGCCGAAGCAAGTGCAATAATACCGAATTGTTTGTTCTTAGCTCGGAGTGATAATTGGCGGTCAAGAATTTCAACAGCATTTTTTTTAACCGAAACATTCATCTGAACACCATATTTGCTGCCACGTATATAACAATAAAGGCAATTCATCGCGCAACCTTGGTATGGATTAACAGAATAATCGGTTAAGAACCAGGAATCACGTTTCTTGTGTTTGTTGAGGATGGATTTTACAACGATTTCGTTCATCGTGGAGATGTTACAGAATAGACATCAACCGGGTATTGTTTTCCTTTTACTTCAATTTCGCCAAGAGAATTACAAACAAAATGATTCTGAATAAAATTATGTGTGGTACCATCGATCAAAATTTCATTCGCCTTTGCTTTTGATACAAGTCGGGAGGCAAGATTAACAGTATCTCCTATCACGGAATAATTGAGTCGCTTTTCCGAGCCAATATTTCCGAGAATTACTTTCCCGGTAGCAATTCCAATCCCAATGGAAATATGTTCCAATCCTTCTTTGGCAAATTCGATATTCAGCTTTTCCAATCCCTGCTGCATGGCAATACCCATTCGCACGGCGTGTAACGGATCTTCATCCGTTGGGACCGGTGCGCCAAACAGGATCATAATTTCATCGCCGGAAAATTTATCAATAATGCCGCCGTACGTTATTGCAATATCGGTCATTGCCGTAAAATACCGATTCAGCAAATACACAATTTGTTCCGCGCCAAGCCGTTCCGTCATACGGGTAAATCCGCGAATATCACTGAAGAAGACGGTCACTTCACGCAACTCTCCCTCAAGTTTCGGTCGGATCTTTCGCTGTAATAACTGATCAACAACTTCTTTCGGAACATAACGGGAGAATGTATCTTTGACAAATTCCCGCTCTTTCAAACCGGTTGCCATTTTATTAACGTGCTGCGCAAGTTGGCTAATCTCATCATCATTATGAATTTGAATCGGGTGAGAAAAATCTCCCCGCTCAATATGCTCCAATGTTGGGAAAAAACGATGAATCGGTTTCACAATCAATAATCGGGCAAGAAGGACTATTCCGATACTCAGAAATAAAAAGACAGCAACGGAAATGGAAATAAGAATCGTTTCAAGAGAATAAATAACATTATACATTCTCTCGATGCTGAAAATAATTGTCAGCGTTCCCACTAATGTTGTTGAGGGGATTGTTCTAATGGGAACCACAACAATACTCTGTTTAGTCGATTCAAGAAATGAAATCTGTTCATTTCTTTTCCTCAGCACATTGGTTACTCGTTCCGAAGAATCCTTTGTGAACACACGATCCATAGAAAGTGCCCCCACAATTGTTCCGGTAGAATCGGTGATAGAGACATCAAGGATCCGGGAATCAAGCTGTTTCAACTCGAATAATAGACTATAGAGACTTCGAGTATTATGAATATCGTATCCGCGCGCAACATCAATGGCAATCGTATGAGAGATGCTGAGCATTGTCTGCTCCATCTCGTTGATCAGATATTCGCGGCTGTATTGAACGGCAAGGAATGTAAAAAGAATATCGCCGATGAGAACAATAGGAGTTACAAAGAGAAGAAATTTAGCGCCGATTGAGAATTTTTTCACGGAGAGAAATTACAGTTCATATTCTAATTCAAAGAAAATTTCATTTGCTTGACGGCGGTGCTGTTCCAGATTCAGCACAAATTCCAATTTTGCCAGATATCCGCGGCTGATCGTATAAAGGAATCCTTGTGCCCACTGGATCGATTCATCATTATTGCGGCTTCTGTTCGGATCAAAGAACTCTATGCGCGATGTCGTACGCAATGTTGAAACAAAAAATGAAAGATCGTAATTCATCGTTAGATAACTTCCTGCACTCCGGAGTGTTCCATAGTTTCGCGATAATGCTTCAAAGGCAACGGTAGCATCACCAATATAGGCCATTGCTTCTACACCAGCAGCCGTCACTTCAATCTCTGAATATTTGTTTACCGTTCCATTGGCAAATAGTGAATTTTTTCGCCCATAATATCCATTCACACCCAATTGGAACACATCAACAGAATAGACAGCGTGACCGACAACATCCTTAAAATTATTATCGTCTTTGAGATTGTTGATACCGTTTCCATTCAGTATTCCCATTCCAACGGTGAACATTTCGCCATGAGATTCCCAATAGATACCAACATCCAGATCGCGCAGCATAAAGTCCGGCATTAAAGGATCCGGTGTCAATGGAGTACTTTTTGTGGTTGAATGTGAAACGGTAAATGGGTCAAAATACCCGAAAGGATTCCTTATTTGGCCGAGTGTCAGTTGGCTGTTGAAGGGAAGATCGTGCTGAATGAAATATGCCCGTTCCAGCTGTGCGCGGACGAGATTGTCCTTCATGGTGTATTCAATCAACGCGGTGGAATGTTCATTGATATTTGCATCCAGGAACAGTTTTGCTTCGCGAAATTGGAATGACAATGGTTGAGGATAATTTCTATTATAGAACATATTAAATTCCACCTCAACGGAGGGCTTTATGTCTCCCGCGTATGAATACACCGCTGCCAATGCAACAAGCATTATCGACAATACTATGTTCATTGTTGAACTAATTTTGTTTTTCGGCAGCATATATTTTTTCAAATTTGTTCTGTTTTTGCATCGTCACAAGCAATCGTTCAATTTCTTCCCGAGATTTTCCCTGCCGGAATTGCTCCCGGATAACTTTATAAATAACCCTTGGATATATCACCACCGGTCGGTTGATCATAAACAGTACGTCTTCAATAAAGTTTTCAAGCGGGACGGTGATTAACAGAATTGTCTTGGTTTCTACTTCTTTTTCGTTAATCAGAGTATTTTCAATTTCGGCGAGATGATCATCCAATATTTTATCAATGGATGTATGGATTTTCTCTGGAAGGTTATCTTGCGCGCGAAGAGAATTGCCCGCAAGCATAAAACAAAAGCATAATATAGAGAGTAGCCGTAACTTCATAAGAAAAACATTCGGTAACATCAAATTACCGAAAACGACGTCTAAACGCAACGACACTCTTTCTTGGTGTAATTTCAATTCTTAAAGAGCGTTACAAGAGGAGCAAGGAATCTGATCGTAAGTATTCTTAATCCGCGAGAGTCCCTTCTTTCCGTGTCATCCGTATTCTATCCCTCTCGTCGTTCTGACGGAGTCCTGTTTTTGGGGACGACCGAACTTGTCCGCCGAAGGAGGAGAATCTGATCGAATTACCTCAGACACTTCGCTTCGCTCAGTGTGACAATTCAGTAATGCTCCTCCTCCATCCTGAGCAAATCCTTTGTTCTTTGCCCGATGTTCGGGATCCCGTGCAATGGGAAAGAATGCGTCGTCCACGACCCGATGGGTCGTTCAACGAATCTACGATTCGTTGAATCGTAGATAGACCCGTCGGGAGGGATGACCTCGAGAATTTAATCTGCTCCTTAACTACCTTGCAGCCAGGCAGGCGCACAATGAGCATTATTTAAGTTTTGTCTACGACTCGTAGAGCGTAATATGAGTCACTCTTTCAATAAATACATCGGTGTAATTCCCATATTCCACCAGGTAAACGAATAGATGTCCGATGTTTCTTCAATGATCTTTGCAGTTGGTTTTCCGGCACCGTGACCGGCAGAGGTTTCAATACGGATCATCACCGGATTCGGTCCTTTATATTTTTCCTGAAGTGTAGAAATATATTTAAATGAATGTGCCGGCACAACACGGTCATCATGATCTGCAGTTGTTACTAGCGTTGCCGGGTAATTCACTCCTTCACGGATATTATGAATTGGAGAATATTTTTTTAGATAATTGAACTGCACTGAATCGTCACTGGATCCGTAATCATTCACCCACGCCCATCCAATGGTAAATTTGTGAAAACGAAGCATATCCATAACACCGACTGCAGGAAGTGCGACCTTAAAAAGATCGGGACGTTGATTGATAGTCGCTCCGACAAGAAGTCCTCCATTCGATCCTCCCTGGATAGCAAGCTTTGACGGATTTGTATATTTATTCGCAATAAGATATTCTGCTGCCGAAATAAAATCATCAAACACATTTTGTTTGTTCATACGCATGCCAGCTTGGTGCCATTTCTCGCCATATTCCCCTCCGCCACGCAGGTTTGCAACAGCAAACACTCCACCTTGTTCCAGCCATAATAAACGCGAGGCACTAAAACTCGGGCCGATGGAGATATTGAAACCGCCGTATCCATACAGCAACGTAGGATTATTTCCGTCAAGAGGAATTCCTTTTTTGTGAACGATAAACATTGGTATCTTCGTGCTATCTTTGCTAGGATAAAACACTTGGTTTGTTTCATAGTCATTCGGATTGAAATCGACTTCTGTCTTACGGAACAACGACGATGATTTTGTCGCAATGTCATATTTGTAAATCGTAGCAGGATATGTAAACGATGTTAATGTATAAAAGGTATACTGATCTTTCCGTTCACCGCCAAAACCGCCGACATTACCAAGTGTTTCAAGGACAATTTCATTTTCCAGCTTTCCATTCAGATCATATACGAATACGCGATTACTCACATCCTTCATATATACCGCAAACAATTTATTTCCGACAATGGAAATTGAAACGAGCGGTTCTGGTTTTTCCGGTAAAATTTCTTTCCAATTTTTTTCCTCCGGATTTGCCGGATCATACAAAACAACTTTTTGATTTGGTGCGTTGCGATTTGTGGAGAGCAATAACTTATCGCCAATATTATCCACAATGCTGATATCATCGTCGAATGTTGTCATAATTGGAAGAAACTCCGTCTGCTTTCGGCGATCTCGATAGTACAGCGCATTTCCATTTGATCCACGCTGATTAATATACAATGAAAGAAACCGTTGATCTTCCGTTAGACCAATACCAAATAACCGCTGCGGATTTTGAGGATCTTCATAAATCAACGCATCTTTTGATTGTGGAGTGCCAAGGATATGATAATAGACTTTGTGATATGCATTTGATGTAGAAAGTTTTGATCCGGTATCTACAGGGATTGGATAGCGTGAATAATAAAAACCGTTACCATACCATGTAATTCCGGTAAATTTTGCCCATTCAATCTTATCGTTCAATAGTTTCTTTGTACGAACATCCATCACATAAATCTCCCGCCAATCAGAGCCAGCTTTGGATATTGCGTAGGCAAAATATTTTCCTTCCTTATCAAATGCGGAACCTTGCAACGACGTTGTGCCGTCTGCAGAAAGTTTATTCGGATCAAGAAAAAGTTCAGCTTTTGCATCGAGTGATCCGCGCTGGATATACAGAACGCTTTGATTCTGCAAACCATCATTCTTGTAGAAAAACCAATTCTTCCCGGCGCGAAACGGCGCTGTATATTTCGGATAGTTCAGGAGTTTTGTCAGCCGGTCTTTTACTTTTTCCCTAAACGGTATCTGGTTAAGATAGCCGAACGTTACAGTATTTTGTTCCCCCACCCACTGTTTCACATTTATCGCTGTATCCTGTTCAAGCCATCGGTAAGGATCATTTATGGATGTCCCGAAATAGCTGTCTTGATGATCCACAGTGGCAGTTTTTGGATATTGCAATTGTGAAAATGCAAACGATACGAAGAGAGAAAGAAAAAGAAAGATCCTTTTCATACGATACCTTTCATTAATTGATAACTTTATAGATAGGATACACCTTTCCATTGCCGAAATATTTGTCCAGCACATTCCAAACAACAGCACCGTCTTCGGATTCTGGTTCTAGTAAATACATAATAAGACGGGATAACGACTGATTCATTTCAACCACGTACGTTCCTGCAGCAAACGATTGTTGAATTGGTTCATATTGACCTTCCACAGTCCTCATTTTATGTTTTTGAAATTCCCGTTCCGCCTGAGTGTTCTGTTGAATTGCAAAACGTTGAACAGTTATTGTCTGCATTTCTTTCATCCGCTCAAGCTTGATTCCATGTTGCTGCAGTAACGTTATCACATCGCTTAACGAATCGGGAATAATATATCGGACCGGTACTTTTGCTTTTCGCGTTGCACGCGTGGAATAGAATTCAGTTGTCACAATCTTTCTTAAGCTATCTTCATTCATCAAATACATAATCTCGTTTGTGTACGGATTGTGTTCTTCTTTCACCGCAGCAAGCAGAATCTCCTGAGCCGGATTTGATTCAATCACTTCTGATCGTACACCAAGAGAGTCAACCGTTGTAATATTCCGCGATGCTTCGTCAGCTTTTGCAATCGCCTCTTTAATGGCAATTGAATTGCCGTTTGCCACATCTAAAATACTAACGACAAGTGCTTTGGTTGAGCTGATTCGTTGTTGAAATGAGATATAAGAATACGATTCACTTAAAATTGCCAATCTGTTTCGAAATCCAACGTAATTGCTGTTGAATCGAGGTTCGGTTGCCCAAAAATAGTATCCCGGTTTTCCCGCTGGAGTTTTTTCAAGATAATCGCCATACCGGTGAATGCGAAATTTTTGCGCTTGTACTTTCTCTTCCACTTTGGGAAAAAACACATTCCGCGTAAACTCATCTAATCCAGGATCAATCACTGGATTTAACGCAAAACTGTACGTGATATGATAACCATGGAATGAACCATTCGTCGTATGGAGATCGACAGTAACATGCGGATCGAATTCATTCAGCATCTTCACAAACGAAAGAACTTCCGGTGACTCCAATTTCATATGGTCACGATTCAAGTCGAGCATCTGTGCATTTGCCCGCTGTCCCATTCCTGCAATCGGTCCATGCTGCCAGGGACGATTATAGAGACTGATCATGTCATTTCCGTCAGCATTAAAGATCGGCACAATCAATAATACCAATCGCCGTCTCCACTCGGAGTGTTTTCCTTCTTTCAGTTCGCGAAGCAGCTCCAGCATTGCTTCTTTCCCCTCAACTTCACCGGCGTGGATATTTCCTTGAATATAAACGATGAGCTTACCGGATTTTTTAATTGTTTCCGGCGTAGTATCTACTACATCACCATACACTATCATCGGAAGACGCTTTCCTTGCGTGGTATATCCCAACCACGTCAATTTCATCGCCTTGCCATCAATCTTCAACGCATCGATGAAATCCATCACATCTTGATATCGTGATGTTTCTTCGTAACGGGTTTTTTCAGGACGAGTGTGCTGTGCAAACAATCCCACAACACCGCAAGAAATTACATAAAGAAACAACAAACTTCGTTTTACAATTGTCATTGATTTTTTCCCTGATTATGGTGAAGGAATATACAGCCAAAATTTTATTGTTGCCACGAAGTTTTATTGCAGTGAGAAATTGAATTGTTCTGCATTGATAACAGAGAGATAATCGGATGTTTTCAGGATGACTGAATCGGTGAGTGAACCGGCATTGAATGCAATTTTTTCATTTTCAAGTATTGAGAGATCTAGGAACAGATCCAGATTCAGAATGGGACGACCAAAAGGAGGAACAGAACCTGGAACGAGTCCTGTCAATTCCATTAATTCTTCTGCCGACGCAAAGCGAATGCTTTTTGCGTTGAAGTGCTTTTTAATTTTTTTGGAATCAACTTTTAAAGCCGCACTCAGAACAAACAACTTAAAATCGCTGTCAACTTTCATCACGATAGCCTTGCCGCCCATCTTCACATCTTCTCCTCTCGCTTTGGCAGATTCTTCGGAAGTAAATGTTGGTTGATGTTGGACAGTGCGAAATACGATGTTCCTGTCTGTAAGAAATGTGCAAATTTGCGTAAAGTGATTCATGTGTTCAGTAGAATTTTCAATTGTTGCCTTAAAAATAGAATATTTATTTGTATCTTTCTACTCAAAATTCACGACACACTGACCGCTGCATGTATCATTTTTCATGAGGAGAATAGTATGGCAAATAATCATTTCCCGATTTTAATCATTACCGGCAGACCTGCCGCGGGTAAATCCGAAGTAATCGATTTCTTAAAAAAATGCGACCCGATTGTTCGATTAGAAAAATTCCACATTGCAAATTTTGAAGAACTTGATGATTTTTTATATGTATGGGAAACATTTGAATTGGACGATCTGATGACACAAATGGGAAAGCCGCGCATTTGGAGCGATGAAAAATATTGGTTTAAAGACCAATACATTTGGGATCTGTACATGAAACGTCTTGCGCTCGATTATCAAAAGAAAGTCATGAAGGATAGTGAGTATCATTCCAAAATGACAACCCTGGTGGAATTTGCCAGAGGCGGAGAAAATGCTATTGTGAATGCAATGTCATTCCTTTCCGACGAGATGCTGAGCAAAGCATCGCTAGTGTATATCAAAGTGCCGTATGAAGAATCCGTGCGGAAGAACCGTCGACGAGCCCGTCCCGGACAGGAAGATTCTATCCTTCATCATTCTCTTCCCGATGAAAAGATGGAGTTCTATTATAAGACAAACGATTGGGAAGCGATTGAAGCAAAAGATCCCAATTTCATTACCATCCGGGGACACAAAGTTCCATACGCGATATTTGAGAATATGCCGGAAAAAACGAACGATATAAAACTGATTGAAACGGAATTAGAACGGGCAACAACAAAACTGTGGGGAATAAAGAGGTGATTTTTTAAAAGATTAGGACACCTTATAGGTGTCCTACATCTTAAGAGCTCACCCTTTCAATTGAATCTCATTTGCCAGCACAAGTTCCCGTGTTCGTTTCTTTTCGGCGCGAGACAAAAACCCTACGGCAATCAAAATAAATCCGAGCGAGATCCAATCCTGCATCTTTGGGAATCTTCCCTGAAACATAAAATATGAGACTAGTGTTGCCGCAGTACCGGCAACAAGTGAGGTAAGTCTGTTCACCAAACCAGCAAACGTTGCTGTTCTTCCTTTAAACATAAAAATGAAAACGGAAAAAAATGCAACCATTCCATAAGCCAATCCGGCTACCACTGCCCATTCCCATTGTGAATGAGCCTCTGCGAATGTTTGGTGAAACGTCAATAATTGTACATTCGTTGTTTGAAACCAATCAGGAGATTGGAATAATACGTAGCTAACGGAAGCCATCACGATGGTTGCAGTAATTTGTTCTATAGCAAAGAATCCGTTGTTATCCAGCTTAACCCCCTTCGCCCTCGTATTCTTATAATAGTTCATAATATAAATACGAATAGAATAGACGACGATGTAGCTGCTCAAGATGGTCACCGCTGCAAATGAATTGATAAAATCAAAATCCCCCGGAGCGACCCAAATGATATTCATCGCGGCAGCCAACAATGCAAATACAACGGCATAATTTTCCTCGGCATAGACGTGCTTCTTTAAAATACCTTGATAGATTTGAATGGCGTCAACACATCGACTGATGATTATAACGCTTGCACGCATGATAACCATGGCAACCATCACTGAAATCGGTAAGAGATACATCATAGTTGTTGTTGGAATGACAACCGCGGTGCAAATTCCGGAAGGAATGATGTAGAGAATTTCCTGAGGGAACCGAATATTCCACAATGTGATAATTTTATTCGATTTAATACGGTACCAACGCAACACTAACGCGACAGATAATGCAATAAAATTTCCACCGATGGTACTATAGACAAGATATTCGATCTGATTCATTCCCGGAAATCCATTAGCGGTATTGCCGGTAAAATACTTTACACTGACACCAGTGATGACATAAAAGAAAAAATATCCAATGGCGAGCTGAATGAGTCGTCCGGTGCTCCCTTCTGTTGTTTTCCACATATAATATCCTTCAAGTTATACGATATCGTTTTCAGAATGACGCTTTAGATTTGATTATAATATGTAAAATGAGGTCAGGAATAAAGGGAATATCTCAACTTGCCAATATAGAAGAATGCGGAAAAATACAAAAATGTCTTTATTTGATCATAGAAATCATGAATGGGAGAAATATCACTGTAAATATAAGCAGCATGGATAATTCGCTGCCAAGGAGGGAATATAAAAAAAGGTGTATCCAACCATTATTTCGGCGGATACACCCATTAATAATTTGATGCTCTTATTTTCCTTTAATCCACTCTTCGGCAATCTGTACCGCGTTGGTTGCTGCACCTTTTCGGATGTTGTCTGAAACGATCCATAAATTTAGGCCACTTTTTACCGAATCATCACGGCGAATTCGACCAACAAATGTTTCGTCCTTATCGTGTGCAAAAATCGGCATGGGATAAATTTTTTCTTTGGGATTGTCTTGAAGGACAACGCCGGGAGCGTTTTTCAGCAATGTAAACACCTCTGATAGTTCAAATGGTTTTTCAAATTCCAAATTGACTGATTCACTGTGTCCTCCGATAGAGGGAACGCGGACGCACGTGGGAGAGACAGCAATTGTATTATCTCCCATGATTTTTTGTGTTTCATTGACCATTTTTAATTCTTCTTTGGTATAGCCGCTATCGGTAAATTCATCAATGTGCGGAAGACAGTTGAACGAGATCTGATAGGGAAATTTCGGAGATTCGACTTTTTCCTTATTCCATTCTTTCATCAACTGGTCATATCCTTTTTGTCCGGCACCGGTGACTGATTGATATGTCGAAACAACAACGCGTTTAATTTTATACTGATCGTGCAACGGTTTCAACACCACCACCATTTGAATGGTAGAACAATTCGGGTTTGCAATAATCTTACTTCCGGAAAATATTTCTTTGCGATTGACTTCAGGCACGACCAATGGAACATTCGGATCCATTCGCCAGGCGCTGCTATTATCGATCACCAGAATTCCATATTTCGCACAAATAGGAGCAAATTCCTTGCTCACTGAACCGCCCGCTGAAAACAGCGCAATCTCTGCACCGCTCTTTTTAATATTCTCTTCATTCAATTCCTGAACGTTCCAATTTTTTCCGTTACATGTCACTGTCGTTCCTACCGAACGTGCTGAAGCCATTGGTATCAATTCTCCAACGGGAAATTTTCGTTCTTCAAGAACTTGAAGCATTTTTCGTCCAACCATACCAGTAGCACCGGCAACAATTACTTTATAGTGTTTCATTGTTCTATTTTACCTTCTTCCTAAAATATTTTTTCTGCTTTTTCATTTTCACATTCATTGCAATTTGTTATTTGGAACGTGGTATTGTATTATGGTAACTCTTCGAGTTTTTGCCGTTCTCGAATGACTCTCACTTTTTCTCCGTTCACCAATACTTCGGCAACGCTTGGCCGCGCATTGTAATGCGACGAAACCGAAAAACCATATGCACCGGCGGTGAGAATCGCCAAATAATCTCCCCGTTGCACAAATGGCATGGTTCGATCCCGTGCAAAGAAATCGCCGGATTCGCAGACCGGTCCCACAATATCCACCATCTCCGTATCACCAGATTGTACAGTCAACGGAACAATTTGATGGAACGCCTGATAGAGACTTGGCCGAATGAGATCATTCATTCCGGCATCGACAATGACGAATTTTTTTACGCCATTGTCCTTTCGATACAACACTTTTGTTATCAATATACCGGTATTCGCAATAATAGAGCGTCCCGGTTCAACCACTAATTTACAGTTTGCTTGTTTAAGAATCGGGAGCACCGATGAGATAAATGCATTGTTTCCTGGTGTTTCATCCGCGCTGGTTCCTTTTTCCTCCGGAAGCAGTGGATGTTTAATAGCATTTTTGTACGTCACACCATATCCGCCGCCGAAATCAATGTGTTGAATATTAATTCCAAGAGTGCGAAGTTCCCTTACCATATCAACAACTTTTTCTGCAGTTTGGACAAAGGGTTCTAGTTTCAAAATCTGTGAACCGATATGCGTGTGAATGCCATCAACAATTAAGTTCGGAAGTGATGCAGCATATTTGAATGCCTCAACGGCAACAGATATATCAATTCCAAATTTATTTGTCTTTAAGCCGGTGGAAATATACGGATGCGTTGACGCATCGATATCCGGATTGATGCGGAGAGCAATACGCGCTTTCGTATTCATTCTTCCGGCAATTTCATTGATTACCGCAAGTTCTTCAATCGATTCCACGTTGAAGGAAAAAATATTCTGCTTCAATGCATATTCAATTTCTGCATCTTGTTTTCCAACGCCGGCAAAGGTGATCTTAGATGGATGAAAACCTGACTGCAAAGCAAAATAAATTTCCCCCGCAGAAACAGCATCCGCTCCGGCCCCTTCTTTCACAAGAAGTTTCAGCAATTCACGATTACTGTTTGCCTTAAGAGCATAGCATGTAATATGATCGACTCCCTCAAACGCACTATCAATTGAGCGGAAGTTATCAATCACCTGCTGCTTGCTGTACAAATAGAGCGGCGTTCCGAATTCTTCCACAATTTCTTGAACTGCGGTCTCTTCGCAAAACAGTTGATTTTCTTTATAGTGGAAATGATTCATAACGTTATTAAAAAAAAAGCTCTTACCAGTTGGCTCTTAGCTATTGGCCTTTAACTATTGGTCTAGATGTTTTTCGACTTTTCCTAATAGACAATGGCTAACAGTCAATAGCTGTTTTTATCATTCAAATATTTCCGGAAAACTTCCGGCGTTTGCAAACAATGCTTTATGCAATTTCAATACAACATCGTCAACATGGTCTTCGTCAATCACAAAACTTAAGTTGATCTCTGAAGCTCCCTGAGAAATCATATTAATATTCACATCCGAAATCGGTCCGAGCATCTTTACGGCAAGTCCCGGACTGTTGCGAAGGTTGTCCCCAACAATGCAGACAATTGCTTTTTTATCGCTGATAGAAACGGTAGCAAACTGTTTCAACTCCCGAATAATGTTGGAAAGATTCTTCGTATTGTCGATCGTAGCCGTCACACTTACTTCCGATGTAGCAACCGTATGAACAACCGTTTCATATTTGTGGAAGACATCAAACACATTTTCTAAAAATCCCGTGGCCAAAAACATTCTCGTGGAAACAATACTGACGAGTGTTATCCCTTCTTTATACGCAATTGATTTTACAATACAACGTTTGTCAGTCTTTGGTTTTGAGACAATCAAGGTTCCGGAAGAATGCGGATTCTTCGAATTTAATACTCTCACAGGAATATTTTTTTTCACTGCCGGAAGAATCGTTTCAGGATGCAATACGCGAGCGCCAAAGTACGCAAGTTCCGCCGCCTCGTTAAATGACATCACCTTAATTTTTTTTGCATCCTTCACAACACTAGGGTCACTCGAAAGAATCCCATCGACATCAGTCCAGATCTGTATATCTTCCGCATCCAAGAGCGCCCCGATAATAGCGGCGGAATAATCCGAACCACCGCGTCCAATAGTGGTCGTAATTCCACTCGGTGTTGATCCGATAAATCCTTGTGAAATGACAACATACCCGTTCTGTATTTTCGGTTGAACGATCTCACGAAGCTTTCTCTCGGTGACATCAAATTGAGGGAGAGCTTTCGTATACTGTTCGTCCGTGATCATCCATGAACGAGCATCCACCCAGAATGATTTAAATCGCTGCGATTCAAAATAGTGATGGATAATAAAGGAGGACATCCGCTCACCATACGCAGCAAATGTATCAAGGGAGCGATTGGTCAATTCCCCCAAAACGACTACACCATTAACAAGTGCGGCCAGTTCTTCAGCAATCTGAGCCAAATGTTTGTTCAAAAATCGTTGAAGATCACCATCAAACAGTTCTTTCACAATCTTCTTGTGCCGCGATTCAATTGCCGCAACATTGTTCAATGCTTCTTCTTTTTTTCCGTGGGATGCAAGCGAAGCGGTTTGCAGCAACTGATTGGTGATACCGGAACATGCGGAGACGATGACGATTGGTTTCCGTGGTAGCTCCTGTTTAACGATCTCTGTTAGGTTCCGAATTGCTTTGGCATCTTCAACAGAAGTGCCGCCGAATTTCATGACAATCATTGTTTCTGTACTTTCATCACAGTCTGTAGAACAATAAACCCGAAGCATGTTCGGGTTTGCTTAAGATACATCATAACTCTTTATCTATATGAATGATAAAAAAAATCCCGCTTAATTGAAAGAATTCAGCGGGATTTTCATGCAAGAATGTAAAAAAATTAATTTTCTGAAATGATCTCCTCAAATATCAGTGTTTCATAGTCGATCCATCCTTTTATCGTCCGATTGAATTCAATATACAATCGATCACGATCGATGCTTCCCCTATCGAACAGAGAAGGGAGAAAGATGCGCTGCATCTGCGCTTGCGTTAAACGCCGAAAAGCAGTTTCGCGAAACGCCGATGCTCGATCGACAGATTGATACAATTTAATTTTACTGTTGAAATAACGCGAAGGCTGATCCGATACGGCAAAAACCGTATCGATTGGAACATCCAACACAGCCGTGCAAATCTTCCAATCAATGGAAAAAATAAGATCAACCGTCAAATTTGGATAGCGGGAATTCGGAGAGACTTTCGCCTTTAATCGATTTTCATTCAGAAAGCGAACGGATTCATAACTGCTGCCGACCCGGACAAGATCGCCGGAAAGCTCGTTGGTAACACCTTCCTTATCCACACTGATTGCATGATATTCTTTTTCGATGCTTCCATCGCTATGGACTTTATCAAACCAATAATACACAATCGATTTTGTCAGGCTGACGGTGAGCAGAGTATTATCGCATTGTTTGATTGATAAAAAATTCACTGCATCCGCAAATTCAAGCGGAAATGCTTTGCGATAGAGTAATTCATTTTCCAGATAGAGAAGAATTCTCGTGGCCGTTGAAGCTGTGTCTCCGTTTTTCCATGCACCGTTAAGATATTCTACAACAATGGTAAGATTATTATTTTTCGGCTGCGAAATTTGATATGAGATATTCCGTGTTCCTCGAAAACTTACTTTGCTGGTCTGGAAATTTGAAATATCAAAATTTGAATGATCGCTGAACGCATCCGATGGAGAAACATATCCCTGCGTTGTATCAATCTCTGCTTCCGATGCCGGCGGGACATAATTATCTACCCGCTGAACACTCGGTTGCTCAGATTTCTTCTTTTGACAGGAAGAACATAATAATAAAAGTAATATGATTGGAATTATTTTCAAAATGGATTACCCTAAATAATTCAACAATGTATCGGCTAGTTTCATGCCACCAAAACGGAATGTGTCAATGGCCGGCAATCCGGTGAGATCCTCTATTTTTTTTGCTTCGTCTTTGCTCTGCTCATCCGTCAAACCGATGGAATTAATCCCAATACCAACCACTTTGGTCGGACGAAAAAACTCTATGACATTTTCATGCAGTTTGATGAGTTTATTCAAATCGGGAAGGGGTAATCCGTAATCATCAAGTGTGCGGGTCGGTTGAACGCACATAATCATTGCGTCGGGCATAGTTCCATGCATTAATCCAAATGTGACACCGCTATAACCTTGATGCGTCAGCGCTCCCTGTCCTTCCACAAAAATATAATCGAAACCATCGGCATTCGAAGCGTCGATGCATTTTTCGATACTTCCGGCAATATAATCGCTTATCACTGCATCAACAGCGATTCCTTTTCCGGAGATCATAATACCTGTCTGACCCGTACCGATAAAATCGCTTTTTAAGCCCCGTTTCAAAAATTCGTTATACACCTGCAGCATGGTTGTCATTTTCCCAATGTTGCAATCCGCTCCAACGGTAAGAATAGTTTTTGCTTTTCGCGTCCGATAACTTCCCTTTGAAACCACTTCATATTCCAGTGGAATTTTCCGCCAATCAGTTATCGTTACATGATGTTCATCAGCCAGCTTCGCAAATTCTTCGTCATCGGAAAGGATTGTATGCAAACCGCTGAGAATGTGCATCTTATTTCGTATCGCTGTTTTAATCCATTCGCGCCATACATCAGGAAGTCGACCGCCGGTCGGTGCGATGCCGATCAACAAATGTGTCGGTTGAAATTTTAATCCCTCTTCAACACTTGCTACAACAGGAACGCTACCGCCATACCCGAGCACATCCTGTGCAACTTTTCCGACTTTTGTGCTGTCGATAATTGCAACGGTTTCACCGGGAGTATAGATGAGCACAGCGTTTGCGGTTTTTGATTTTAAAGGACTAAAGCGCCCTTCTGCAAGAGCAAGTATTCTACGTTTCATACAACCTATGTATTGTGTTTAATATTGGACATCAAATTCTGAACTGCAAGGAGTGATAATATTTTGCTTTTTTCTTCATAACTGATGTTGCACACATCAGTTATGAATGAAAGAATATTTCGTCCCTAACGGGACTTGAAAATTGATTCACTTGATCTTCTACAAATATCTTGTCCCTACCGGGACAACAAAACAAGCGAATGAGTTTATGATTTTAATGGTTTCAAAAAGCGCCGTAGGCGCGTACTATTTGTAGTATAATACGATTTCCAAATACAGAGTCCCTTTAGGGACGAGATAAAAAGAATTTTCAGTTTTGCGTACCATCAGTTAATAATAAATATTCATATCAAGCAATACAAGATGCTGGTTCGATTCGACATGGTTTATTATTGTCATCGTTCGACGTATCAGCCTAAAGCGGAATTGTTCTGGATGTCTATTCGTAAGGGTTTTACACAACTCCCGATCATGATTGCGAGTTTCGCTCCCAAAAAACTCCGTCAACAAATCCTTGAATAGAAGTTTCTGTTTCGGCCCGTTCCAAACGCTTCTCTGAAATAGAAGCAAATTTTTCATCAATTTCAATTCCAACGTATTTTCTTCTAAGTTTTTTTGCTACTACGGAGGTCGTACCGGAGCCGAGGAACGGATCGAGCACCACATCTCCCTCTTTCGTGCTGGCAAGAATAATCTTAGCAACGAGTTTTTCCGGTTTTTGCGTTGGATGTTCAGTGTTTTCCGGCATGGACCAGAACGGTACGGTGAGATCAGTCCAAAGATTAGAGGGATGGGTCATGCGAAAATTTCCACTGTCTGATTTCTTCCAATCTTTCGGTTTTCCGTTTTCTGTATACGGTGCAATCACTTTCCGTTTCACTTTTACGGCATCAAGTTGAAAGGTGAATATATCCGACATAGTGCAGTACCAAATATCTTCGGATGCATTTTTCCAATTTGCTTTTGCACCGCGACCTTTTTCCCGTTCCCATGTGATCCTGTTGCGAATTATAAAATACTTCTGTGCAACCTGCTGAATAGCAGCAGATGATCTCCAATCCCCGCAGATGTAAATTGATGCGGTCGGTTTCAAAACACGCACAAGTTTGGAGAGCCACGAATCCATCCACTCCACATATTCGTTATGCGATATAGCCCGGAATGTGTTTGCATTGAATTTTTTAGTGAGATTGTACGGAGGATCAATAAAAAGTAAATCCACAAAACCACCCGGAAAATATTGAACGGCATCATTCACATGCTGCACGATTGTTTTGTCCAGAAGTGTCAATACAGCCGTTGGTTTTGTCAATTTCAATAACCTCTTTTGAAATCGACTTTTTTCAACAGCTGTTAACGTGAGCGTTCTATTGCGGGGGGCGGATTTCTTAATCATATTTTCAACACTTATGCTCTCGGGTGAAATTGTTTATGCTGTTGCTTTAAATGTTCGCGATCAATATGCGTATAGATCTGTGTGGTGGAAATATCTGCATGGCCTAGCATTTCCTGAACAGACCGAAGATCCGCTCCCCCTTCCAACAGATGCGTTGCAAATGAATGACGAAACGTATGCGGGTGAATTTCTTTCGTAATTCCCGCTCTGCGTGTATAGTCGCTCACAATCTGCCAGACTGAAACGCGGGAAATTGCTCCGCCGCGAAAATTGAGAAAGAGCGCATCGTTGGATTTCTTCTGCTGTGCCAGAACTGAACGCACTCGCTGCTTATATTCATTGATCCATTTCAACGCAACGTCACCGATCGGGATCAGTCGTTCCTTGGAGCCTTTGCCAAAAACACGAACGAGTTGCTGATCTTCCATGATGTTTGATTGCATTAATCCTGTCAATTCGGATACACGCATCCCTGTTCCATATAATGTCTCAAGAATAGCTCTGTCTCTCCAGACAAATTTCGTCGCCGTCTCTGCCGCGGGATTTGCAGCATCAAGTATTTGATTGATCTCATCAACACTCAGGACATCGGGAAGATGTTTTCCTTTTTTGGGAAGTTCAATATTCTGCGTCGGATCAATCTGCGTGCGGCGTTCACCGAGTAAAAATTTATGGAGTCCTTTTATCGCCGAGATATTTCGGGCGATGCTTTTCGGCGACAACTCGAGTTTCCGCAGAATGGTGATGAACGCCGACACATGTTCTTCTTCTACTTGGTCAAGCGTTGTAATACCATTCTGTTCCAGGAATTGAAAATACCGATTGATATCCCGTTCATAGGCTTCAATGGAATTTCCGGCAAGACTTTTTTCCAGTTGGATAAAACGAAAGTAGGATTGTTTATCGAACTTCATTTCAGATCGATGTTTTCGATGGTGCGCTGTAGTCGTTTATCAGTCGATATTTTGGAAGCCGAGGATTTTTTCTCCGGAAGCGACAATTCCTCTTGATCGGTCATGGCTTGCGTTCCCGTTCCCTGTTCGGGGTACTGCAGACGAGAATGATGAATTCCAACCAGGATCTTCAAAAAACTCTCTTTGATAAGATTCAAATCGCGGAGGTTCAGACTGCTTTCGTCCAATTCCCCTTCCAATAATCTGAGTTTGATCAGAGAATCGATATTCGCCTCAATCTTTTCCACCGTCGGATCGTTGATCGTCCGTGTTGATGCTTCGATGCCATCAGCAAGCATAACAATGGCCGTCTCTTTTGAATTCGGTTTTGGCCCCGGATATCGGAAATCGTTCTCGTTTACTTCGCCTCTGTTCCTCTTTTGTCGTAATGCTTTCTCATAAAAAAATCCCACATGCATGGTTCCATGGTGCATGGGAATGAAATTGACGATTGTTTCCGGAAGATTATGCCGGCGGCCAAGATCCATTCCATCTTCAATGTGAGCAGCGATGATACGGACACTTTTTCTGGGACTCATCGTACGATGTTTATTCTCCGTGCCAAGCTGATTTTCCACGAACGATTCTGGGTTCAACATCTTACCGATATCATGATACAATCCTCCCGCCCGTGCCAGTGTGGGATTTGCACCAATTGCTTCCGCAGCACTTTCGGCAAGCGTTGCCACATTCACACTATGGTGAAACGATCCGGGCGCCTTATGGGCAAGTTCTTTCAGCAGTGGATGATTATAATCGCAGAGATCAACAAGTGTCAGTTCCGTGGAAATCCTAAAAATCTTTTCAAAAAAGATAAGAATTCCGTAAGCAATAATAGGCGAAAGGATTGCATTGAAACCTGACACCAACAGTTGGTCACGGACAATTGTTAAAGATTCGTACCGCTCCAATGCAAGAGCAATGACCGTTGTAGCGTAACCGAGGAAAATGTAAATGATCGAACGAAATATCTGCGTACGTTTTTTGATATCCCGCACTGTATAGATAGCAAACGCGCCCGCAACAAGTGATGATAGGGCTATTGCATAATCGTTGCCGCGTATTCCGGCCACCAGAAGCGATAACACAACAGTGCTGTAAAATGCAATGCGCGAATCAAAAATAATCGTCAAAATCATCGACACGGCAGGGACGAAGATTAAAAAGCGAAGCGGGAGTTCCGTGGTATTCTGTACCGTTAAAAACGCTATAAACGCCACGGCAAAATAGAGAGATGAGATGAGTATCAGCTTAAGATTGTCGTGATAAATTTTTTTCCGGAAGAGATAAATGTACATCACCAACATCCACATGATAGCAAAGATATGCATCACTTTGCCGGCGAATGTCACGTAGGAATTGATTCCGGCACCCCGTTCTTCTTTTGCTTTTCGAAGTGAGTCGAGCTTTAATTTTATCTCTTGCGTAATCCGTTCCTTTTTGGCGATGATCCGTTCATCTTCACTGACCGCACCAACGGTGCGCGGAACCAGCTCTACGCCAAATTGTATTTCCCGTTCGGTTTGTTCCTTCTGGAAAACGACGTTGGGCTGCAAAAACGTGAGAGCAATTTTCATTGCAATCGAAACAGTATCATTCTCTCCTTTATATCCGGTGATAAATGTTTGCTGTACTGCTTTGCCAAGTTCAAATTGATCTAAAAATTTATTCAACGGAACAATTTGTTCGTTCGTTTTTTTCCGTTTGGCAATCAATTCATCTTCGCGATACTGCGATTTCCGTATATTGACAATACCTTGAAGATACAATCCATTCACCACCAACAGCACATCTCTCCTGAGCTTATTAAACGAATATTTCGGGAGCGTTCCAGTATTTCGACGCTCTGCGTTCCGGAGAAGCCATAATGTTCTCCATTCACTCTCTCGAAATTGTATAGGAAATGTGGCAAGAGCCTCCTGCACTTCTTTTTCATCCTTCTTGTGCCGGTCAATAATCGTCTGTAATTTTACGAAGAACATCTGGAGAGAATCCAAGTAATCGTGTGCAATGGCAGGACTTTCTTCAAAAACCTTATATACTTTCCCGGCCGCAAGCTGACGTTCACGATCATATTCCCGTTCATCTTTATAGATGGGAAAAGCAAACGGCGCATAAAGATCGTTCTCGGTCCAGACCATTCCAACAGGATAATCCGACTCCACCGCAAGACCCTGAGGGAACATTAAGGCTACCACTATCGCAAAAACAATAAGAATAATCCATTTTGCGGTGAGATTATCTCTTTCGGTCAGTGATTGTATGACGTGTGAAATGTTTTTCATGCGGATAGGTTAATATGAAAAGAAAAAAAGAGAGAGGCAAGAATAAGCATTGTTCATTGAAATACGTCCTCTCATTCGTTATATTCATACACGTTTAGTCACTCTGTTCATTGGAAAACTCATGATGCATCGCGCAAAAAAATCTCTCGGCCAAAACTTTCTTCAAGACCCAAATGTGGCGCATAAGATCGTACGTGTCTTCGACGCTACGGCGAACGATCCGGTGGTTGAAATTGGCCCGGGGAAAGGTGCTCTGACATCTCTGCTTCTTCAAACACTAGACCATATTACGGTGATTGAATTAGACAATGAACTTGCCCCGCTGCTGCAAGAACAATTCGGCGAAAAAATCAGCGTCATTCATCAGGATATACTCAATGTTTCGTTGACAGAGCTGAAAGAAAAAATGGGAAAACCGCTCCGCCTCATTGGCAATATTCCGTACAACATTACAACACCGATTTTGTTTCATGTAGTTGATTCCCTTCCTGCGGTGAAAGATTTTCTGGTGATGATGCAGACAGAAGTGGCACAGCGTATCGTTGCAAAACCACGCACAAAAGAATACGGCATCCTCTCTATACTATTGCAATATTACAGCACACCAAAAATGCAATTCGCTGTTTCTCGCAATTCATTCTTCCCCATTCCCAATGTATCATCGGCGATCGTCCATCTGGATTTTGATCAACCATTCTCCCAACGAGCGGAAAATGATCAATTATTCCGGAAGATTGTCCGCGGAACGTTTGGTAAACGCCGCAAAACATTACGCAATGGATTAAAGGGGTTGGATGTTCCGGTTGCTGAATTAGAAAATTTATCGGTCGATCTTGAATTGCGTCCGGAAGAACTTTCCGTGGGAGATTTTGTTCAGTTGAGCAATGAATTGATCCATTGTGCCCCGCAAATCTTACAAACATCAACGGAGGAAGTTGATGGCTGAAAACACCTACACATCGCAGGAATTGATTGAGGTTGATGATGAATTGATGGATGATCTTCGGGATCTCATTCAATCCAAATCTGATTTTCTTATCAAGAACATCCTTAACGATTTGTATCCGACCGATATCGCACACATCATCAACCGTCTGGAGTTTGCAGAGGGCGATTATTTGTTCTCACTCCTTTCAACAGAAGACCAAGGAAAAGTAATTGTTGAATTGGATGATGATCATCGTGAGCATTTCCTGCAGACTCTGCATAGCGAACAAATCTCTGATATCGTTGAAGAACTCCCTTCGGACGAAGCGACCGACATCGTGTCCGAACTTTCGGATGAAAAAGCGGAAGAAGTGTTGGACGATTTAAGTGCCGAAAATTCGCAAGACTTAAAAGAACTTCTGCAGTACGATGAAAATACCGCTGGCGGTATCATGCAGAAAGAAGTCATCACGGTGAACCAGAAGGATACCGTGAAAAAGGCTATTCAAGCAGTGCGACGTGCAGCGAAGGATGACGTAGGGCAGCATTTATATTTTGTCTATGTCGTGGATGAAAATGATAAACTGGTAGGATCACTCTCCATCTCAAATCTTATCCTCCTTTCTCCAGCCCGGCGGATCTATAAAGTGATGGATTCCGACATCATCAGTGTAAAAACGGATGTTGATCAAGAAGAAGTTGCCAATATTTTTAAGAAATACAATCTGATAGCGGCACCGGTTGTTGATTTTTCCGGCAGGGTTGTCGGACGAATAACCGTTGATGACATTGTTGATGTTATCGAAGAAGAAGCGTCTGAAGATATCTTCCGCCTTGGCGGCGTTGGGACCAATGAACGGATATCCACTCCTCCGCTTACTTCGCTGAGGAAACGACTTCCCTGGTTGTCGGTATATCTTTTTACTGGATTAATCACCTCCAGCATTATTAATATTTTCCATAACACCATCGAATCACTGGTTGTGCTTGCCGCATTGATGCCGATTGTAGCAGGCATGGGTGGAAACGCTGGAACACAAGCAATCACTTTAATGGTTCGCGGTATTGCCCTTGGCGAAGTGGATTTCTCTAATGCACGAAAAGCTTTAATTAAAGAAATCTCTGTGGGACTACTAAATGGTACACTGGTTGGATTTCTTGCGGGAGCTGTTATTGCAATCATCTATGGAAATTTGATGCTCGGCGTTGTGATGTGTCTAGCAATGATCACCAATTTGTTCATTGCTGGCTTAATGGGAACTCTGGTCCCGCTCGGACTTAAATGGGCAAAGATTGATCCGGCATTGGCGTCGGCAGTACTTGTTACAACATGCACAGATGCTTTCGGTTTCATTTCATTCTTAGGATTTGCCACGCTTTTTCTTTCAATGTTAACATGATCTTTCATGAAACGATTCCCCTTTCTTCGCTCTGCTGATGTCGTCACCATTGCTTTTATTGTTTCCCTGAGCATACTGGAAATTCTTTTTGCTTCACGGATTGAACGCTGGGTGTTCTTTGTCTCCATGAATGTCTTGATCTGCGGTTTCATCTATTATAGCGCGCAATATACGGCTTTCAAAAAAGCAAAAAGTAATATCATTATTCAATTGTTCCGTGATTGGTATCTTGTCCCCAACATACTCTTTATCTATACACAAGCTTCATCCATCACATACACTATCCATCAACGAGATTACGATTCCATTCTGATCATCATTGATCAATGGCTGTTTGGTGCTAATCCTACAGAATGGATCTATCAATTTGCTCATCCATTCATTACGGAAATTCTTCAAATAGCGTATTCATCGTACTATCTTTTTTTTATTGCATTATTTTTTGAACTGTACCGTCGAAACGATAAGACAGCATTCCATTTCGGAGCCTCGTTGGTTGTGTATGGATTCTACCTGTCTTATATCGGATATCTCTTGTTTCCGGCGATAGGACCGAGATTCACCTTGCATAATTTTTTTGCGACGGAAACGGAGCTACCGGGAATTTTTTTAACTCCTTATCTACGGGAAATCGTCAATGCCGGAGGTGGAGTACCTGTGGGAGTGATAAATCCTGCTGCTTTAGTTCATCGTGATGCATTTCCAAGCGGCCACACTCAATTAACTCTGGTATTGATGTATGTTGCATTTACAACAAAGACACATATTCGATGGTGGTTGTTTGTGGGAGGATCGTTATTGATTATATCGACAGTGTATATGCGATATCATTATGTGATTGATGTTTTGACAGGAATTTTCTTCTTCATATTCACTATTTGGAGTGGAAAAAAGATCACTAGATGGTGGAATGATGTAAACAAGGAAAATGATTCGTAGATAAAAAAATCAAAATCTCGCCACAAAATCACGAAAACACAAAATATCACAAAAAGAACCTTGCACGATACCATACATTTAGTGCAATTTTGAGCATTGATATTTTTGTGGCGAATAAATACGAGAGACCTCTGAAAAATCTCAAATCAATGTCATTCCGAGGAGCGGAGCGACGAGGAATCTCATTTTTTTGACGAAAATCAAATCTGAGATTTCTCGCTGCGCTCGAAATGACCATGGAAACATAATATTTCAGAGGTCTCTACGAATTAATATTGTTTAATGAAAACATCTTGCCTGACTGACGATTTTTTTTTATATTTGTATGCTAAATAAGCCATCCTGATACGTTCGGATGGTTTTTTGTTCTATAGCTTAGTTCTTTTCCATGGTGGCCATAGCTCCAAAATTTCCCACAAGTACTTTTTACGAGTGGTTGAAATTTTGAGGAACCCGACTTTGGAAATCACCTGGTGTCGGGATCAGCCCCAAAGATTTTTTTGTTTTTTTTCATGGTGGCCATAGTTCAGTCGGTTAGAACGCCAGGTTGTGGCCCTGGAGGTCGTGGGTTCAAATCCCACTGGTCACCCCAAAACACAATGACCAATTGACAATTAACAATGAACAATCTCTAAGTTGATAATTGATCACTGTTCATTGTTTACTGTTAATTGTACTGCTCCCATCGTCTAGGGGTTAGGACACGAGCTTTTCAAGCTTGTAACACGGGTTCGATTCCCGTTGGGAGTACAAACAAACCACTTTTTTTTACACGAAAGAAGTGGTTTTTTCTTTTTAGCCCACACCACAGTCTGTATAATCTTCTTCGGTTTTTATACAGTTTGGTATACAGTTTATATTTTCAGTCTGACTCAATTCTCTCCTAATAAATAAAGAAATTCACTTCATTTAGAACAGCTGAAAAATAGAAAACGGAGGTGGTTAGGCTCCGTTTTTTTTGCGACAATACTTCCCTTTTTGAAGTTATCTCAATAGAACCATTTTCATCGTTTCTACAAAAGTCTTACCTGAATTCTGCGTTGATGTTGCTTCAATCCTGTAGAAATAAATCCCTGAAGATAATTGAGACGCATTAAAACTTTGTTCGTAAGAACCCACATCCTTAGTTTCATTCACAATTTCAGAGATTTTCTGACCCAGAGTGTTGAAGATGGAAAGTCGGACAATACTTCGTTCTGGAATACTGAAAGTGATTGTGGTGGATGAATTGAAGGGGTTGGGGTAGTTTTGTGACAGCTGATATTTATTTGGGCGTTGTGTTGTGCGAGAATAGATGTTAAGTAAGTTTGAAGACATTAGTGACGCATCAATATTCAGCCAGGTCGCTCCAAAATCAGATAATAAAGTAAAGATAGAAGACTTACTAGAAATCAAACCAACATTACTTTTTAAATAATATTTTTTAGAGTGTGTAGTGCGGCTATCGTCTATAATAAAACCTACTACATTACCAGTATCTGATTTCAGCGTATCATATCTTGTCATATTTGTTTCATCGTCAAAACTCCATATTTTGCTTGTTCCCTTTAGCAAATGATTTTGTGAATTAATGAATTCTAATAAAATTACAAATTTCTCTTCAATCCAAGTGTAAGTAGTATCCTTGTCACCAGGATAGGATGTTGTGTAATAAACAATTGAACTTTCTTTTTCGGTAATTCTCCATTCAATATGGTCTGATAAAATTGTTTTTAAAACGACTTGATGGTTGATATAACCATATTTTATTTTATCGCAAGAATAATTTCCGTTGTAGGAACCTTCCCGACTTGAGTATAAATATGTCGCATCCCACCCCTCTTTAAGAGGAAATAAATCGACGAGTTGACAAAGTGAATACTGCTGAATGAATAACATCAATAAACATATTTGTAGCATTCTATTAATTCTTGTAAAATGTATTTTCATCACCAAACATCTCATCATCGTTTTCATACATCGCACTCCTTTCACGAACTGTTACCGTATTAATATCATTTTCTTCGTTTCAACAAAAGTTTTTGAATTACTTACGGGCGTAGCTTCAATCCTGTAGAAATATACGCCAGAGGCGTATCCGCCTTTGGCGGAAATTCCTGATGATAATTGAGACGCATTAAAACTGTGTTCGTAAGAACCTGCATCGTTCGTTTCGTTCACTATCTCAGAAATATTTTGACCGAGAGTGTTGAAGATGGAAAGTTTGACAGTACTTCGTTCAGGAATGCTGTAAGTGATTGTTGTGGATGGATTGAATGGGTTGGGGTAGTTTTGACTAAGTTCAAAGTTTTGCGATATATTTCCATTTGGTATTTCCTCAACCCATACTACACCACCAGTTGTAGTACGAAGAATAGTGCCACCATCTCCAACCGCCGTTCCAGTGTTTGCATCAGTGAAGGATACTCCTCCTATCAGAACGGTAGTCCCGCTCGTCTGTTTCGCCCATGTGGCTCCTGCATTGGTTGTGCGTAGGATAGTGCCCTGGGCTCCCACTGCAGTTCCATTGTTGGAATCAGTAAAAGAAATTTCCCAAAGAGTATTCGTAGTTCCACTAGACTGCGGCGTCCACGTGGCGCCTCCATTCGTTGTGTGCAGAATGTTGCCAAGGTCTCCAACGATAGTCCCATTCTTGGAATCAGTGAAAGAAGTTTCATAGAGATGGTTGGTCGTTCCGCTTGTTTGGGTAATCCATGTGGCACCTGCATTGGTTGTGCGCACAATAGTACCAGAAAGTCCAACTGCAGTACCATTACTAGAATCAGTAAAAGAAACTCCCGAAAAACCATTCGTTGTACCGCTTGACTGCGGTATCCAGGTGTTTCCTCCATTCGTCGTGCGCAGGATAACACCATAATTAGCCACTACTGTTGCGTTACTGTCATCAGAACAAGAAACTTCTTGTATATGATATGTTGTCCCGCTTGATTGTGTTGTCCATGTGGCACCTCCATTTGTTGTGTGCAAGATAGTGCCGTAAATTCCTACAACCCAACCGTTCAAAGGATTACTGAAACATATTCCAATGAGCATATTCGTAGTACCACTTGTCTGGCTCGTCCATGTTACTCCACCATTGGTCGTACGCAGAATGGTGCCTGATTGTCCCACTGCTGTCCCATTATTTGAATCGGTAAACCATACTCTATCGAGATGAGTAGTTATCCCGCTTGTTTGATGAATCCAACCCGTTTGTGCGTAAGTTTCGCTAACATATATCAATCCAAACAAAACAGGAACGACAAAGAACAAAATAAAATATCTGAAAATATTTTTCATAAAATCTCCTGCTTATAAGTGATGAGATGGCAAGCGCATTAATAATTTAAAATAACTTATTTACTATCATTTCCTGAGGATGTTTTTATCTTGATTTTACAGAATTTATTTTCCCGGCAGTGCCGGTGGGTGGAATAAGAGAAGAGATTATGATGGAACCGAAGGTCCCTGAGTCCAATTCGCGGCATGAGCCGACGAATAGTGTTTCTATGTGAAGCAAAGATACTTTTATAATAACGGTGTGTCAACTACGCATTCTCGTAGGAATGAAATTTCTAATAATGTTACAGACTGATTCATCTCTTTTACTGGAATACAGTTTCTGTAAATGTATTATGAACTCAGGCAATCAATAAAGGCACTGGTATTATAAGAATCAGACATTATTTACATCGGACTGGTTGACACCTTCGCAGGAACCGTTACCTTCCACTGTAGACAAAACAACAAAAAATATACGTGAGGATTATTTTGGTGTCTTCAGCAATATTTGACTTTGTCCTGCATATGTAATACATTGAAGAAACAAAAAGAGAAATTTCTATGGCGCGAACAGCAATGGTACAGGCACGAATGGAACCGAATTTAAAAAATAATGTTGAAAAGATATTTTCTGCCGTCGGCCTTAGTGCGACTGAAGCGATAACGGTATTTTATAAGCAGGTGGAATTACAACGGGGTATACCGTTTGAAGTGAAGATGCCAAACAAAGAAACTCGCGCGGCGATTGCTGAAGGACGCAAAAGACACGGAAAGAAATTCATGTCAACGAAAGCTCTTTTTCGGGAGCTTTCAAAGTAATGATTTCCATATGGCGGGTATCAAAATTTAAAGCCGACTATAAACGGTGTCTGAAGCGTGGTTGCGATATGAATATGCTTCACGCAATTATTGAATCTCTTGCAGATGGAAAAAAGCTCGATGCCCGCTACAAAGATCATTCTTTACAAGGTGAATATAAAGATTGCAGAGAATGTCATATACAACCGGACTGGCTCTTAATTTATATGCTTACCAGTTCAGAGCTTGTTTTAGTGCGGGCAGGAACACACTCTGATTTATTTGATTAAAAAGCACTTTTTACATTTTTGGTTTGATTTTCTCCAAGCCCCCTCACTACCGCATTAAAACCATTTTCTTCGTTTCCACAAATATCTTACCCGAATTCTGTGTTGATGTTGCTTCAATCCTGTAGAAATATACGCCAGAGGCGTATCCCAGCCCAACCGATGGCTGGCGGGCGCCTTTGGCGGAAATCCCTGACGATAATTGAGACGCATTAAAAGTCTGTTCATAAGACCCTACATCCTTCACTTCGTTCACAATCTCAGAGATTTTTTGACCGAGTGTGTTGAAGATGGATAGTCGGACAGAGCTTCGTTCAGGAATACTATAGCTGATTGTTGTTGAAGGATTGAAGGGGTTGGGGAAGTTCTGTCGTAGTGCAAACGACATTGGCAATTCAATATTCTTCGTGACATCGTTCGGAATTCCGTCCCAATCCCACGAAGTGATTTTTCCATAAATATCCCAACCTTTATATCTGCGGTTATCCTGCCAAGTAAAAAAGATATTATTATTGTTTGCTGCGACCACAGGATTTAATTCGCCATAATTGGGTCCATCAGCAACAACTCTAAAATTCGAACCCCATAGTGTCCCGTCGGAATGAAATCTTTGAGCAACAATATCGGGATTCATAAGACCATATCGGTAATCGACCCAAACAATAACATAATTTCCATTCTCATCCATTTCAATATTGGGAGTTATTTGATCTGCATTACCAGCATCATCATTGATTTTTAAATTCTGCCCGATGGCAACTCCTAATGAATCATAACGCTGCAGATAAATGTCGATGTGTCCATTTCTTCCATCCGACCATACAACGACAATATTCCCTTTGGGATCGATGGAGAGAGAAGGATCTTCTGATATTGTAAGCGCTGTATCAGTATTGACACAAATAGCTACTCCAATAGTGTCACCGGAAGAGGATAATCGCTGCAGAAATATATGTGGCTTGCTTTCTCCGTAATACGATGACCAAGATAGAGCACCTTGTCCCAATTCATTTTGCACAATTTTGGGAGATCCACAAAATGCGGAATCCCGGTTAACCTTGATGGAATCGATCACTTTGCCGAGGGACGGTGAGTATTTGTACAGGTAGACATCTGAAGCGATCGGAAACCACCACCCTTTAATTTCTCGAATTCCTGCTACATAAATATTCTCTTCTCCGATTTTTGGAATTGAAGGAGATCCTATTCCCATTACAGCATGATGAATATTTCCCATATATCCATCTTGTGCGTTGAAATTTCGAAACAGTACGTTTTCCTCATAATCCGTATATTCAGTCCACGCAACAATAGCTTTACCCGTCTGGTTCATCACAACGATTGGTAATCTATTTGCAGTTCTACTATAATCACTTGTGTCGAAATATGAGCAAATCCTTTTATTTTTTCCTTGTGCCGAACCATCTGCTCCGAATTGTTGTAGATAGACGTTGTAACTCTCATTTCCTGAGGGGATCTCACCACCATCGAGCCAAGTAACAAGAGTGGTTCCGGTTTTGTTTATTGCTATCGAAGGGAGAGTTTGGCTGGCAAATCTTTTTTCATTGTTTATGTCAATATTGTTTCCCAGGGGTGAACCCAAAGAACTATATCGCTGGAAATATGTACTCCAATAATAATCTTTTGCCCACGATATTATGAAATCTCCTTTGCCATCACTGACGATACCTGGGCGATACGAATTACTGCTGATTTTCGTTGGGCTTCCTTGTGCGATACCTGAAGAATCGTATCTCTGAAAATATAAATCTCCTTCGCCCCATGTAACGACAACATTTCGGTCTTGATTTATGGTAACTGAAGGAGGTGATCCAGTATTGCCAAAATTACCGTTTACCTTGATATTATTTCCCCGAGCAACGCCGTCAGATGAAAACCGTTGCAGGTAAACCTCAAATCCACTTACAGGTGGATTGTTGCGCAGATCCGCCCATACAACAACAAAATCACCGCTTGCAATCATTGATATGGTTGGACAACCTTGATATTTATTTCCTCCATCATCATTAACTTTTACATTTATTCCTTTCGGTAATCCATCGGATGAATAGCGTTGTAAATAAATATCTGAGTTTTCTGCAGGACTATTAATTCGTGACATCCATACAACCGTAAACATTCCAATACTGTCAATACCAATCGATGGATCCGAGACATCTTCATGAACGCAAATATTTTTTCCTTGTGGAATACCTAAAGCATCATATCGTTGCATATAGACATCCCACTTATTATCATTTGGATCACCATTCGTTCTTCGTGTATCAGTCCACACAACAACTACATTTCCGTTTTGATCAATTGCGACTTTGGGGTATGAATACACATATGGTGCGACAGAGGAACCATCATTTACTTTTACATTCCTTCCAACAGGTTTTCCTTCGGCAGTATAACGTTGCATGTAAATTCCTTGTTTTCCATCTCGATCGTCTGGCCATACTATCACGAAACTACCATATTTATTTACGGCTACCGAAGGTACCCATTGCTGTGCTAACACCGCATCATCATTTACTTTGGTGCTCTTTCCAAACTCAATGCCGTCGGGAGAATATCGTTTCATGTAAATGTCATCATTATCGTTTCGGTTATCTACCCAAGTCGCCACGATATTCCCAATTTGATCCATACCCACTGAAGAGTATCCCGACCTAATCGGCATCATTGCAGTATCGTCACTCACAAGGAAATCGTCTTTGATGATGCTCTGCACTATGGGAATTTGTTTCTCAGAAATTGAAGAATTATTCATGGCATGACGATGCATTTGTTTTTGCATACGTTCAAGATTCAAATTATTCTGCACTCTTTGAGTTTTTACCCACTGTCCCATCAGCTGTGTAGAAATCATTCCGACTAAAATCACCACCCCAAAACATCTCATCATCGTTTTCATACATCGCACTCCTTTCGAGAGAGTTGCAAATGAATATTGCTATCGTATCAAAACCATCTTCTTCGTTTCCACAAAAGTCTTTGAATTATTTACTGATGTCGCTTCAATCCTGTAGAAATATACGCCAGAGGCGTATGCGCCTTTGGCGGAAATCCCTGATGATAATTGCGAGGCGTTAAAAGAGTGTTCATAAGAACCAGCATCTTTCGTTTCGTTCACAATCTCAGAGATTTTTTGACCGAGTGTGTTGAAGATAGAGAGCCGGACATTACTTCGGTCAGGAATACTGTAACAGATTGTTGTTGATGGATTGAACGGGTTGGGATAATTTTGATAAAGAAAATAGATTTCAGGTATACGGTCCGATATTTCACTGTTAACTTGAGTAATTGTCTGAGATTGAAAAAATCTCAAAATTTCGAGCGTTGCATTAATATCAGGTATTGTTGGATACGCTAGCATATGAGTATAATACGGACCCGGCCAGGCATGTGATCCACCAGTGATTTTATAGAAAACAACAGGTGCACATTGAGATGATAAGCGTTGCACTGTGTTGGAGTTTTGGGGAAAGGGATCACTAAGGTTGACAGTATCTAGCGTAGTGCCGCACGATAGATATGACAACCATTTGAACAGAGACTGCTCAGCACCGAGGTACCCACTTCTTCCATTGTATGGGACAGCAGCATCGGCTGTACTGTGGAATGATATTAGAGAAATTGGTGAAGCGGGTCTTACTCCTCCGTCATTCGATTGAAGCAATCCGGCAACGGTTGCAATTCCTTTTATTTTCTTTCTGGTGTTCAATCCAAATGTATATGTCATGTACGCTCCGTTTGATTGTCCTCCCACAAAAATGTTATTCGTGTCAATTCGAAATTCCGTCACCATCGTGTCGATGAGAGCGTTAATGAAGTCAGTTTCTGCACTATACCATTGATCCTGTAGGGATTTGGGTGATACAATAATAAAATTCATTGTATCGGCAATAAGATAGAATCCATACGTTAGTGTACTTCCCGGTGAAAGACCGGCGCCGTGGAGAAAGATCATGAGCGGAAAATTCTTACCTGTACCATCATACGCTCTCGGGAGGAAGACATTCATATTTCTTTTGTTCCCCCCAAAGGAAATATCCCTGATGATATATTTTGGTTGTGCACCAACGGCAACCCGCTTGCTATATTCGGATTCAATTGCTCCTAAATCCGGAGCTGTTCCATCGGAATCTGGGCGAACATTTCCGAGATAATCCAATAGCGAAGGCGATACATATTCGCTGTCGAGCTGCTCACGCATACTTCCTCTGGCAATGGCTGGACTCAGGGGTGATGGCCGGAATAACACCGTATCGGCAAATAGTGGTTCTTCGTCGATTATATCAATTCCAAAATAGCCGCCTCGGATGAGATTTTTCATGCTCCCTTTTAAACGAGAATTATCGGTGGCAATTTTTTCACCGACAGTCCAAACGATGTTCTCTATTTCTGTACCGTCACCAGGATTCCATATGATGTTATTCAGCATTTTGACGGATACATTCCATGATATACCTTCTGCACCTTGATTAGCGGTGTTAAAACAAATTGTATTATTGGTCATTGTTACAACCGGTATTCCAACAACCCACTGGAATATCAGCATGGCACCGGCAAAGAACGAGCTTTGATTCCTCACAATAATATTGTTCGCAAGTTTGATCTTGGAATTCCCCCAAATAGTCACTCCGCCGCCAGCAGCCTGAGAAGATCCGTTTGCTTTGTTGTCTCGTATGATATTAGATTGTATTTGTCCATTCATTGCAATTGCCACACCACCTCCAAACGATACATAGCCGTTAAGGGAGTTATTAGAAATGGAATTGTGTTCAATGATGATAAAGTTGGAATTCTCGTGTGCGTTACTTTGATCCCATGCGCAGAGTGCCGCTCCTAGTGGATATGTACTTTTAATTTCATTGTTAATAATGTGATTATGAACGATTGTACCTCCGTTGCCGAAGAGATCAATTCCACCTCCGACTACAACAATCTTTGATGTGAGAGGATCGTCATGTTTATTTCCTTTCCCACCTTGTATCGTAAATCCGCAAAGTTTCGATGCGCTATCGGTACCAGCGTCGAACGTCACTACAGATGCAGAATCGATATGATTTGGACTACTGCCATCAATAATTGTTTCGGAAATATGTGCAGTGTCATTGTCTACGATGAATCGCGAAGCAATGATAATTTTTTTTCCAAGATACCGGATGTTTTCAACGTAGAGGCCATGATCGACCAAAATTGTATCTCCATCCATTCCTGCATTAATTGCCTGCTGGATTTTCGCATAATCCTGCGGGACTTTGCGGATGGACGCAATGGACAGACTGTTTAAGATAAAAATGAATGTCAGTAGTACGGTAGATAATGTTGTTTGCATAAAATCTCCTGAGACATTACATCTGCGTCTTTATCTTATCAACACCATCTTCTTCGTATCCATAAAAGTTTTCCCTGAATTCTGTGTTGATGTTGCTTCAATCCTGTAGAAATATACGCCAGAGGCGTATCCCAGCCCGACCGATGGCGGGCGGGCGCCTTTGGCGGAAATGCCGGATGATAATTGTGATGCATTAATAGATTGTTCGTAAGAGCCAGCATCCTTCGTTTCGTTCACAATTTCAGAGATTTTCTGGCCGAGTGTGTTGAAGATAGAGAGTCGGACATTGCTTCGTTCTGGAACAGAATATCTTATAGTGGTTGATGGATTGAACGGGTTGGGATAGTTCTGCGCGAGAATAAATTCATTTAGAGCGATATTGATTTTAGTATTACGCACATCTAAAACAATTGATGAAAGAGGCAAAGACCATAAACCATTTTCATTGACACTGGCAAATAATACACTATCAGTAACAGCAATGTCGCTTATTCTATCATCCGGAAGTAAGCCATTTACAGTTTGCCATGTACTGCCATTGTCGCTTGAACAAAATACCCCGCCGCCTTTTGAAATAAAGTCTGAACTGAGGGAAAAAATATATTTATCAGTTGTGATAATTTTGGATATGTGCAGCATTTTTGGGCCAGCGTTGGCAGAATACCATGATGCTCCACGATCGCTGCTTCTGAGTACGCCTGATGAGTCTGTCCCTGCAAAAATGAATGTCGTTCCTGATTGAGTAACCTTTGTTGCTAAACTGATCACTCTTTTAGGGCCTTGACCTGTGAGCGCCCAATTATTGCCGTTGTTTGACGTGATAAAAACACCGATCCGCGTTCCCGCAAAAACATAATGCATATTTTGTTCGTGAATCAAAGCAAAAGCATACACACTACTATCAGACAAACCAGTATTCTTTTTCTGCCATGTCATACCATTATCAATGGATAAATAAATACCCCTATTAGTATTATCATCACTAAACTCCCCTGCGTAGTAAGTCCCTTCGTGAACCATGAATGACCTGCAATTGGGTCCATTCATAAAATCAATCCATGTCCGTCCGCTATCTGATGATTTAATGAAATTACAATATTGTAATGGTCTACTACTATTTTTCGCATCAAATGTTAAGGCACTGCTCATAAATCCATATAAAACAAAAATATCTGTCCCGTCAAAAACAACATCGGAAATATGCATCTCTCTCCCTAAGTCAGGTGTTATAAGCTTCCATTCTTTCTGGGCATTCGTTGATATGTACATTGAACTAGACGGACTCTCAAAGTACCAACCATGATATTCCAGTATTGAAATATTCCCGTTTGTGGCAACCAAGTTAATTGACCCTATACCACTTTCCCCGTTGGTCATTAATGGCAGGAAAAGTCCTTTATTGGCAATGTTCCATTTTGTTCCACTATCAATCGAATAACAGACACCCTTCCATCCTGCAATAAAAATTCTTTGCCCATGAAGATATTTTTGTCCCGCCCATCCCAATGTAGGGCCTATAGGTAATGTCCCTATTGATGTCCAAATTTCACCCAGGTCTGTGGATCTTGATAAAATATTTTCTTTTACACGATAGAGATTATTACCTTCAGTGAAGTAAGTTGTTAATGCAGGTTCTCCACTCATATTAATACTTGTCCAGTTATTACCTAAGTCTTTTGAACGATACAAGGGATCACCACTTGACCAGCTTTGTGCAAAAAGAATTGTGTCATTATTGATCGTGACCAATGAAAACATATTATAAACTCCTAGCAATCCTGTATTCGACCAACTCACACCGTCATTAGCACTGACGAACAAAGTTCCGATGGTGTTGTCGTTTAATGAAGCATAAATCTTTTCTCCAAAATGCCATATTCCATAAACTGTGTTTCCAGTGTAAGGAAGTTTGTTTCTATTTGTCCAGGTTTCACCAAAATCGTACGAAACGTAAATTGTATCTTTCGATAAAACATAAAGAGCAGTCCTTGAGTGTGTTATGTTATCAACACGAGAGCCAGGATATGTTTGAACAGATGACCATGTAAGCCCATAGTCTGTTGATTTTATTAAATCACCACAATTTGCAAACACTATTGGTGTTGATTGCGTTGGATATATTACCGTAAACTTCACAGCATACATCAAAGGTTTTGGATTAACGATCAGTATCCAAGAATCCCCCTCGTTCGTTGATCTGTAAATGCCGCTGGATGTTGCTACCAACATAATGAGATCTCCAGAAGGCTGAGAGATTGAAACCTGGTAGAATACACAAGGTCCAACGGGTCCGTTAGCCGGTTCCCACTGAGCCATCACCTGGGTAGAAATTGTGCCGACAAAAAGTATCATCACCAAACATCTCATCATTGTTTTCATACATCGCACTCCTTTCACGAGAGTAGCAATTGAATATTATTATCGCATTAAAATCATTTTCTTCGTTTCTACAAAAGTTTTACCAGCATTCTGAGTTGATATCGCTTCAATCCTGTAGAAATACATCCCTGAAGATAACTGAGAAGCATTAAAACTGTGTTCGAAAGAACCTGCATCCTTCGTTTCATTTACTATCTCAGAGATTATTTGACCGAGAGTGTTGAAGATGGAGACCCGGACAGTACTTCGTTCTGGAATACTGTATGTGATTGTTGTTGTTGGATTGAAAGGGTTGGGGTAGTTTTGTGAGAGAGAATATTTTTCCGGCAACCGAGATGAAGATTGTTTGACATCGGTAATCATTTCGGAGAGTGGACGACGCCAAATACCACTGTCGGTTCCTGCAAAAAGATAATTTCCCTTTGCTACTAAAGTATATGTTACGAAAGCTTTCAAGCCCGAATCGACAACTGACCAACTCATTCCGTGATTTGTAGAAAGAACAATAGCCCCTAATTCTCTCTTATCATCATACCAGCTCGCATCTGAACGTCCAGCAAAAAGATATGGCCCGCCATCACTTTTTTGTACAATGGCTAGAGTAGTAAAATAATATAATATAGCCCCAAGGCCGAAATTGGTTTTCCAATTTTCCCCATTATCAGTTGACTGCACGATAAAATATTCTGTAACACCCAAACACGAACCAACACCTATCCCATAAATATTGCAACCATCCACAACAAATGAAAAACAATTTCCATTAAAATCTTTTAAATCAAAAATATTCAATTGATTCACTGTCGACCAGGTTTGACCACTGTCTTTGGAACAAAAAGCTTTATATGGATAACCACCAATAATATATGCTCCCACAAATAGATTCTTGCCCGATGTGAAAATGTTTTCAATAAATATATATGTTGTATCAACTTTCCAACTTGAACCACTATCTGTTGAAATACCTAGACAACTTCCACCGGCAAAAAGTTTGCCTCCGTAACTGTGGAGAGAAGAAATTCTGTTAAGCATAGTTGGAGGTAAACCATAGTTTACTGCAGTCCAATTGGTTCCTAAATTGGAAGACTTAAAAATACCTTCACCACTCTCATTTACATTTCCAGTGCCCAAATACAAATTATTGCCATCGACCATAATACATGATATTTTTAAGTTTGTTAATCCTGTATTCACAGCAACCCAATTTAAACCGTTATCAGTTGACCGATATACACCGCTGTCACTTCCAGCAAAGAGATAATTTCCACTAACCGCGAAAGAAGTAATGTTCCTGTTTTTCAAACCCGTTTGCTTCCACTGCGCCATCACCTGTGTCACAATTGTTCCGACAAAAAGCAGCACCACCAAGCATCTCATCATCGTTTTCATACATCGCACTCCTTTTCTGACATATTACCGCATAAGTACCATTTTCTTAGTATTCACAAATGTCTTTGAATTAGTCACTGATGTTACTTCAATCCTGTAGAAATATATTCCTGATGCCAATAGAGATGCGTTAAAACTGTGTTCGTAAGAACCTGCCTCCTTTACTTCGTTCACAATTTCAGAGATTTTCTGACCCAGAGTGTTGAAGATGGAGAGTCGAACAGTGCTTCGTTCAGGAATGCTGAATCTCAGAGTGGTGGATGGATTGAACGGGTTGGGATAGTTTTGTGATAAAGAATATTTCTCTGGCGTTGGAGAAGAAGATTGTTTTACATCGGTAATCATTTCGGAGAGTGGACGCCGCCAGACACCGGGAAAATTATTGCCTATGTCATAACACCGGGGGCCAGCAAAGAGATTGTCTCCAAAAACAGCGAGTGCCGCGCTATTGACGTAACTAAAGCCCGTATCAACTCCTGTCCAACTATTTCCATAATCATTCGAGCAGAAAATTGACCCACCAAATTCTTTTTGCTCTGCCACTGTATTGCTGTTATTACTGGTTGCAAAATTGCGTGTAATTCCCGCAAAGAGGGTAGTCCCTGAATGAGCCATTGATGACGGGAATATATATTCTACTCTGACCCAACTTCCACCGTTGTTCATAGAACGAGAAAATACTTCGTTCCCTTCATCAGTACCAGTGGGTTCAATCCATGAGACAAAGATAATTGCACTATCAGCTTTAACAGGTAAAACATAAACAAGAGACACTTTAATAAATCCTAAATAATTCCAATTGACACCATTATTGACTGAAAGAAAGAGACCTTTATTTGTTCCTGCGAATAGATTGGTGCCGTTGACAGCAAATGATGTGACAGTAACAGTATCAAGTGTTGTTTTCGACCACTTTGCGCCATTGTTGGTTGAAAGAAAAACGCCGGCTGCGGTTCCAGCTAATAGATTTGTCCCTGATGCAGAAAGGGTTTTAACTTCCAAGATTGTTAAACCGCTGCTTGCATCAGTCCAATTTGCACCGTTGTTTGAGGAAACGTAAACGCCGCTATCTGTTCCGGCAAAGAGGTTTGTGCCAATAGATACGAGCGAGCGCACAGATTTATTGACCGGCAGGCCATTATTCAGTTTCGTCCAATCGGCACCCTTGTTCGTCGTTCGATATACGCACCCGGTTGTTCCAGCAAAAAGATTCGAGCCGGAAACCGCAAAAGTGTTTACTGTGGGAAGCGGCTTAAGCGGTAATCCGGAACTGACAGAAATCCAGTCTGCACCGTTGTTGGAAGAAAGAAAAACACCGTCGCCAACTGTCCCAACAAAGAGATTTGTTCCATTCGCAGCAAGTGCGCTCACATGAGATTTGTATGGTTCATATTGAGGAAGTCCATTGTTGACTGCCATCCAGCTTGAACCGTTATTGGTAGATATTGAGACACCATAATAATAACTTCCTGAAAAAAGACAATTATCGCAGGCGATAAAGGTATTGACATACAGCGCACCCGTGCTGCTTTTCGTCCAGTTTAGACCATCGTTTTGTGATAGATACACTCCATCATAACTCCCAGCAATAAGATTGCTGCCGGAAACCATTATCGCATTGACGGAGTGGGTCAACCCTGTATTTCTTAGAGTCCAACTTGCGCCATAGTCGGTAGAAAGAAAGACACCCAAATCGGTTCCGGCAAAGAGATTCGTTCCCGAAATGAAAAGCGAAAGAACATGCTTGTTTATCAGCCCATTATTTATCGCCGTCCAATTTGAACCGTTGTTGGTAGATACATAAACACCACCGACACTCGTTCCTACAAAAAGATTTGTGCCAGAAACCACAAAAGCACTAACAATTTCTCCCGATACTCCATTTATCGCTGTCCAGCTTGAACCATTATTAGTGGAAATGAATGCACCTCCGCTGGTCCCGGCGAAAATATATACACCGCTCACATATAGTGTTTGAATATTCGTCAGACCTGTATTTACTGCAGACCACTGAGTACCATTATCTGTAGAACGATAGATACCATCATCAGTACCTGCAAAGAGGGTTGTACCTGATATGTAAAAAAAGGTAATATTTCCGCCAACACCATACCCATTAGTCTTCACCCACTGAGCATTTGACACTGTGATTAAACCAAGCACCACCAAACATCTCATCATCGTTTTCATACACCGCGCTCCTTTCAAGAATTGTTATTTCATCAGAATCGCTTTTTTATTTTCTCTTTTTCATTCGCCTGTAATTGATACAAATATATTCCCGAACTAAACACCGACGCCGTCCACTCCACTTTCTTCCATCCCGCGGATTGTTCTTTGTTTACTAGTAGTGCAATTTCTCATCCAAGTAAATCGTAATCAGTCGTGTTTACTACCAATAGAAGATGTAGCATTAACACCACAATGAGATTCATAAATATTTTTATGGTCCCTTTCATTTTGATTGCGATAACCATTCATATCTCCTAATGAGTTTGGAATTTAAATTCACTCGCCCACTTTGTTTATCAACGTTGAATGCTAATTTATTGACTCGAAATTCATTTGGAGGATTCTCAATGACGAAATCATATGTTGCTACCTCATATAATGTGTAAGTGGTCACCGTCTCATTATCCAATGAACTTACCTCCGAAATGATATGAGGAAGGTAGTTTCTACTACCACAAAGTCCACTGGTATTATTCATCCTCCATGTTGTCCATGCATATTCAGAGAATTCTTTTATCAATTCCACGGTTATAGGCCGTTTATTGATTACGGCTTCAAATCCTAAGTATACGTTCTTGGGATCGTGGTGGATATTGATGGAAGGATCTTTTGGAATGGAGGCATAGTTCTGATTATTGATACGATAATATGTTTTATCGATGTTTTGATCTGACTCTATTAACAAGAACTGAAAATACTTTTCATTCGAACCTGTCTGGTAAATGGCACGATTCAGACCAAGTGCGTTCAACAACCTTTGGCGGGCCACGGTGCTGTCATTTGTACTATTGTTGACCGAATCCGGAATGAGGTAAGAGATATGAACCTTTCTGTCAGGAAGGGAGTCATTACTAATGAGTGAATCACGATATAAGAAACCATTGGGAACACGTGCCCCTGTTTTTATGAATTGTTCAATATCTGCCGTTGAATATGGAAAGGGTTCGGACGGATCGGAAAAGGTCAACGTAAGGACATCGTCTTCTTGATTGACGATATCGCATCCGTAAAACAAGAAGCAAAACAAACCAATAGAGCAGATCATTTTGAATTTCATTTTCACATCCTCTTCAGTATTCAATATTTTAGATGTGATGGACAAACGAATTGTGTAACATAGTATTAGTGTTTTAGGACTAGTGATCCGTCAAACAACTTGGCAAACGAGAGAGACCATCTCTACATTTTTCTTATTATAACTTTTTCATAATTTCTCTTTTTCCATTCGCTTGTAATTGATAAAAATATACTCCAGAGGCGTATCCGCCTTTGGCGGAAATTCCCGAACTAAACGCGGACGAATTCCACTCCACTTCCTTCCACCCCGCCGATTGTTCTTCGTTCACTAAGTACAACCTTGCGAAGGTTGTTCATATTTATTTTAAAACCTTCGCAAGGTTCTTGAATTTATTTCACCACCAGCATCTTTTTCACACCAATAAAACTTCCCGCTGTGAGCTTGTAAAAATATATTCCTGACGAAACATTCGTGGCGTTCCACTCCACTTCCTTCCATCCCGCGGATTGTTCTTCGTTTACGAGAGTTGCTATTTCTCTTCCGAGCAGGTCGAACACAACAAGTTTAACGTTTGCCGATGATGGAAGTGAATAACTAATGGTTGTTGATGGATTGAAGGGATTGGGGAAGTTCTGTTCTAAAACAAATACTGCTGGAAGCTGTGTTGTACGATCGTTAGAGATGGAATTAACATTATCCATTCTCATTGCGATGGATGTTAGGTTCCCAACATTCAATGGATTGCCTGTAACAAGCGTTGCTATTCCATTTGTTGTATCAAGAGTAGCAAGATAATCTTCTCCTGACCCATTATCGATAAGACAGTACAATACGCCGGCAGAATTGAAAGCAAGAGACCGCGGAATAGCTTCAAAACCGATGGATCCGATCTTGTTCGGCATGCCAGTATTTATATCAATGACATAGATAGCATTGTCTATTGACCGAGCAGAAGCCCAAAGTTTTCCCGATGGACTGAGCGACACGCTCCAGTATTTCAACTCCGGATTGGAACTCATCAACCACGCTCCGCCGGTATTGACATTACAGCGATAGAGCTTACCGGTTGATGTGGCCACTACTATCGTGTCCTTGTGAATAAAGGTCAACGAAACCACATCGCCGACAGCAAACGTTATTACCGGAAACTGCACTCCGGAAGTACTGCTTATGCTGTACAGTGTTGATGCGTCAGCGTTTGATGATAGACCATAGACAATACTGGTTGAAGGGCGAATAGCGATTCCAGAAATATTGATATTTGATGAATTTCCAATTGACCGAACCGTATCGGAATTCGACTCCAACGTCCATAGTGAAGAGAATAAACCATTCAATTGTGCTGCGTATATGATCTTTGGTATTGCTGGTGTATTTGGTGATGCAGATAATGTGATTTTATAAGGGACTTTTTTAAAGGTCCCGAGTACGTGATCATCTGAACGAATGGCAATGGAGTAACGATTCTCGCCTGCCGGTCTTACGATTGCTCCCCAAACACTATCTACAGCGGTACCATCGCCATGGAGCCCGTCGTTGTATAGTCGTGCTGAATCCGCCGTTTTGCCATTTGCGTCTATCAACATTGCCGAAACCGATATTGAATGGTTCAGCGTATTGCAAATAACAGCAGTAATAGTTACTGAATCTCCTTCTGGGTCTAATTCTGTTTTGCTAACGTTGGGTGAATGAGCGTACCCAATTGCCTTGATCCATTCCATTGCCTTCTTCACCACATCATCTTCTCCTTTGGCAACTCCGTCGCGCGTGAGCCACACCTTTTCATCAACAGGAAAAGGTTTGTGAATCAAGTACCCCTCATTGTTATAATTAGAGTATACCGAGCTATGATCTATTCTATAACTGTAAGATTTATTCCAAAATCCAATTTCCATATCGGTCGATGACTCCAGTGCAGTGTAGGCTCCACTCGTCGGCAAACCAAAGAAACGGACCATCGGATGGAAACGCATTCTGTGCGCATTAAAATCCCCTGCGCTGATACAATCTGGTCCTGTAAGAACTGCAATTGGATGATCAAAAATCTCTGGCGTGGGATTTAATGGCCGCAACAAGAAGTTGTTGAAAGAAGTAAGAGAAAATGAAAAATGATCACTGCCGGGATTTCGTTTTGCTAAATAATAATTTGAGAAGGAATCGAAATTGAAGAGATGATTAAATCCGGCGTCGGCATAAAATGGCATTCCCCCCAAGTTCATTCGAAAATCGAGTATCAATCCTTGAACGTTGTACTTGTGCATCAGTTCATCAACAGCTTGTGCAAAGAGGGGGCCTGTTGCTATCGATATTCCTCCCCAGTCCCAGGCATAGATATATCCAATATTTGTTCCTGAAACGACACCCCACGAAACCAATTTATTATTTCGATAATCAGGGAATGGTACGCCGTTCACGGGAAGCTGATCGTGCGCAAGGTAATATGGTGGAGTCAGCGTTGAAAGGAGCGATGTAGGATAATGAAGGATTTGATCGGTTCCATATTTTTTCACGTCGATCGTGTCGAATAATCCCCAGTTCATTCCGGTACTTTTGATAGCCAAATACACCGCAGCTTCAGCGGTGGAACTTAAATATGCTCCACTCTTCAAAATTGGCAGTTCAACATCGAGCAGTTCATTGTACAATTTCAGCCAAGGCTTGCCATCATACCCAAGAATAACATCCCCGGGTTGAAGTCCGAGCGGATGATTCGGAATGACGTTATACACCAGAGCAGTACTATCGGGCAACGCCGAAAGACCGGCTCCAAAACATGTTTGATATCCACTTGCGTCAATATTTATGAGGGGTACACCAGACCTGTATGGATAGTATCTTGTCGTACTGTCTATTCCCGAGTCATATAAGAAGGTATGAAATTCATTGAGCGCTCTTGTGAGCCGGGAGAGGATCGCTGCGAAGCGTCCGCGGCTTACACCGGCGGCAACTTCTGGACGATAGACATTCTTCAGAGAATCCCAATTAATAATAAGATTGGGAAATCCACCCCACTTTTGATCGACAAGATTCCAGAAGTCATCGAACATTTTCAATTTATCGGCGGTCGGTAGTCCTGGTCCCCAAAAAGAATCAACCAATGCACGCCATTGCTGTTTTGTGTAATGGCCGGGTGCCTTCTGTATTGCGAGTGGCGGTAATACAGAAGTTTTTTGTTCAACCGAGAATGAATTTGGTTGGGATTCGTAAAACTTACGGTCAAGATTTATATCTTGCGCCGATGCGAAAGTGATATAAAAAGAAATGACAATCATATTCAGAATAGATCTCATATAACCTCCCAGAGACAATTGAATTAAAATTACATTGTCCTTATTTTAAGAGTATCATTCGTTTCGTTTCCTGAAATTCTCCTGCTTGTAGTTTGTAGAAATATACGCCAGAGGCGTATCCCAGCCCAACCGATGGCTGGCGGGCGCCTTTGGCGGATATTCCACTTGCATTACTGTTTACATTCCACTCCACTTCCTTCAATCCCGCAGATTGTTCTTCGTTCACAAGTGCTGCAATTTCTCTGCCGAGCAGATCGTATATCGCAAGTTTTACATTTGCGGAGTTGGAAAGAGAGTAACGTATTGTTGTTGTTGGATTGAAGGGGTTGGGATAGTTCTGAGACAATGAATATTCAGTAGCAACCATTCCGTCATTATTGTAAGCACCTGTAACAATTAATTTGTAAGAGATAGTTACTTTGTAACCATTATATCCAAAAGAATTTCCGGCATTATCATATAAGAAAAAATAATTATTAGTTAGTATCCATGAAGAATTTATCCATTGTTCATATTTACCTTCAGACCACAATGTGTTTTGAAAATATTCATAAATAGAACGGGTGTAGTTCAACCACTCATTATTTATCCATTGCTCGTCCAATTCCATCAGCATATTGTTGTTTGCATCGAAAGCACAGATATTTCGTAAGAAGTTTACCCACTGATTATTTACCCATCGTTCATCCAAATCCGACAACTGATTTCCGCTGGTGTCGTAAGAAAGAGTATGACGACTGACGTTTATCCACTGATTATTTGTCCATTTTTCTGACAAAGAAGACAACACGTTTCCTTTATTATCATATGAATAAGTATAGCGTGCAAAATTTACCCACTGGTTGTTTGTCTGTAGTTCTACCAAATACGACAGCTTATTCCCATTTGTATTGTAAACAGAGGTATAACGACCGTAATATTCCCATTGATTATTTGTCCATCGTTCATACAAATCTGATAACATATTACCTACTACATCATAGGTAGAGGTAGAGCGGCTGTCATTCTCCCACTGATTATCTTTCCAGCGTTCGTATAGATACGATATCTTATTTCCCTCTATATCGTAAGTGAAGGTTTGGCGATTAGAGTTCACCCAATTATTATTTGTCCAAACTTCCCACAATGACGATAGAGGATTTCCGCTTCCATCGTAAGTATAGGTAAAGTGACTAATATTCACCCACTGACTATTCTCCCATTTCTCGTTCAGTTCCGATAACCAATCTCCATTATCAGTAGTGGTAATTGTACGACGAGTATAGTTTATCCACTGATTGTTTACTAATTGTTGAATTATTTCTCCACTAATTATCCCACTTTTATGGTAGGTATAAATAATACGTGATGTATCGGATTGACTGAAGACACTTGCTGTATCAACTATATATATGTTGGATTGAGGATACAGGACATTGTTTAATATTTTCTTTTGTGGTTTCTCTTTTAGTATCAATGGAAACTGCACCAGCGGATCGGTAAATGAATGATTTCCGATTGAATATTTTTTTACACAATGGTATCGAAACGCTATGTTTTGTTCACCCATCTGATGATATTTATTTATTCTCTTATATTCATTCGATGTTTGCACATTCGCATGTTGAGATAATTGTGCTAAGAGAATGTTGGAACCAACAAGAGTGATTGCCATTAAATGTAAAAAGTGTTTCATCATAACTCCCTGTGTTTGAATTATTATTTCATCAACAACATTTTTAATTTCTCTTTTTCCATTCGCTTGTAATTGATAAAAATATATTCCGCTAGAAACATCTTTCGTATTCCACGGCACTTCCTTCCATCGGGCAGATTGTTCTTCGCTTGCAATTTAAAACCCTTGCGAAGGATGTTCCGATTTATTCTAAACCTTCGCAAGTCCCAACTGGACACCGTTAATGGTTTCTGAATTTATTTCACTATCAGCATTTTCTTCACATCAACAAAACTTCCTGCGGTGATCTTATAAAAATAAATTCCCGAACTAAACGCCGAAGCATTCCACTCCACTTCCTTCAATCCCGCAGATTGTTCTTCGTTCACGAGTGTTGCAATTTCTCTTCCGAGCAGATCGTATACAGTAAGTTTTACGTTTGCCGATGATGGAAGTGAATAACGAATTATTGTTGATGGGTTGAACGGGTTGGGGAAGTTTTGTGAAAGAGAATATTTCTCTGGTAATTGAGTAGTTGATTGTTTGACATCAGTTATCATTTCGGAGAGTGGACGGCGCCAGACGCCACTATTTGTTCCAGCAAAGAGATTCGAGCCGGAAATGGCAAGAGAAAAGACCATGCTCTTATTCAATCCAGTACTCACCCCAGTCCAACTTGTGCCGTTGTTGGTGGAAAGATAGATACCGCCGTCGTAAGTCCCGGCAAATAGATTGTTGCCCGAAACGACGAGCGCATTAACACTACTGTTCTGTAGACCAGTATTTTTTACTGTCCAATTTGCACCGTTGTTTGTAGAAAGATAGACTCCCGGTATATTATCTTTTACTGCGGCTGCAAAAATAGCCGTTCCAATAACAGCAAATGACCCAATGTTTGACAAGCTTGAATCCGTATGAATCCAACTTGTTCCGTTGTCGGTTGAGCGAAAAATACCATACCCAGGTGCGCCAACAAAGATGTTATGATTGTTTGCCATCAGCGCTGTTATTGTAGCTCCGATAAAAGGAGTGTTAATCACAATCCAACTTGCCCCGTCATTAGTGGAAAGATATATACTTGAAATGTCGATAAAAGAAGAATGTTCACTTGTGCGTGTGCTTTTGTTAATATTTGGTTCGAAGCTAACCCCGGCATAGATATACGATTCATCGACAACAAGTGAAGTAACTCGCTTATTTGTCAAGCCGGTATTGACTGCGCTCCAACTTGTGCCGTTATTTGTGGAAAGATAGATGCCGTCGTAACCCGTTCCGACAAAAAGATTGTTGCTACCAGCCGCATTAGAACTAACGGCAAGAGAAGAGACACCGCCCGGACTTAAGCCATCATTAACTCCTTTCCAACTTGTGCCGTTGTTCGATGAAAAGAATACACCATTGGAAGTTCCGGCAAAGAGATTCGTTCCACCAGGACCGAAAGGGTTGTCTATCATAGAAGAAACTCCGGAACTGCCCATTCCATAATTGACATCGGTCCAACTGGAACCGTTGTTTGTGGAGAGGTAGACACCCCCTCCTTCTGTTCCGGCAAAAAGATTGGTGTCACAAATTGCAAAATCAAAAACGGCCTCGGAACGTAAACCGTTACTCACCTTTTGCCAACTAGTCCCATTGTTTGTGGAGAGAAAGACATCCCCCCCACTCATTCCTGCAAAGAGATTCGAGCCAGAAACAGCAAGAGCATAGACAGAATTCGTCAATCCGGTGCTCACATCAGTCCAAGTTGTGCCATTACTTGTAGAAAGAAAGACACCACCGTTTACTGCTCCTGCAAAGATATTCGTACCATTAACGGCAAGGGCATGGATGCCAGCGTATCGAGTAGTATCATATGAAGCTTTCCGCAATCCAGAATTCACTGCTGTCCAGGACTCGCCGTTGTTTGTAGACATAAAGATTCCTTCATATTCAGTGCCGACAAATAACTTTGTACCGCCTATCCCATCGGGGATAGAGGCAAAAGACCAAATATTACATTTAATGGTGGAGCTTAAAAAAGACCAATTCAATCCATTATTGGTAGACCGAAATATACGTCCACCCTGGCACGCAAAGAGATTTGTCCCAGCATAAGCA